>JBGTCP010000598.1:0-7236 GCA_041748815.1 Chthoniobacterales bacterium | reverse complement strand
TGCGGCGAATCACTACCGCGATGCCATGGGCTTCGCTTACGAACGATTCTGGGGCGAACCACCCAGCTTTGTGATCCTGAACAGAGACGGGATGTTTGTGATGCTCCGACAGGCCGAGCATCCCAGCCATGTCGTCCCCCACTGGACGGTCGCCGATAAAATGTGGAACATTTATTTCTGGGTCTCCGATGTGGACGCGCTCCATGCGGAGTTTGTTTCTCGAGGGGCAAAGATCGACTATGGGCTGTGTGATCAGGACTACGGATGTCGTGAATTTGGCACTCAGGATCTAGATGGCCACGACATCGGATTCGGTCAGCCCACGAAGTGAAGCATTGACGATGTCGCTTTCCGACACATCCGAAGTGACCATTCAGCCCGCATCCGCAGACCGTGCGATCCGGATTGGCTTTTGTGTTTTCAGCTTAATCGCTTCCTTTTTTGCGATCCGCTTCGCCCTTTCGATCAGCGGATTCGACACGGTCTTTGCGGATATGCTGGGAGGCAGACCATTGCCAGCCATTACTCAGTTTGTTTTGAATACCAAGCCGCTGTGGGTTGGTTTGTCCGTAGTCTGTGCAATTCTGCCGTTTGCAGCTGCATTCCTGATCCGGCGCACAAGCACAGCGATTTATGGAATCGTTGCAGCGACCGCGATTCAAATCCTGCAGGTGTGCTTTCTGTGGACTGCTTTAACAGCACCACTCGTGTCGATCATTTCCGGAATGAGTGCAGGATACTGACACATTTGCTGTCCAAGCCGGAGGCTTGCCAGCTATTAGCCGGTGGTAAGGGAGCGTTAGCGACCGATACCACCGGTTATGCGGTAATAAGAAATTGCATCCCGGAGGGATGCCAGCCAACATCGCAATGTGGCTTCGACGTATCTAAGTCTCCGTTACCATCTGGTATTCTCCACCAAAAATCGCGAGCCGCTGATTTTCAGAGTCGTGGGACAAGCGCTTCCATGAATATCTCGGTGGAACGGTCTCGGCATTAGGCGGATTTCCCCAAGGGGTTGGAGGGATGGCGGACCATGTGCATTTGCTCGTTGGCCTCAAATCCACTCATTGTCTCGCAGATTTCATGCGGAAATTGAAAAAGTCTACCTCTAGGTGGGTGCGCAGTGAACTCGGGATTAGCCAGTTCGCATGGCAAGAAGGATACGGTGCGTTCACCGTCAGCGCGACAACCCGGGACAGCGTTCGCCGCTACATTACAAACCAAGAGGAACACCACCGGAGCAAATCTTTTCGGGAGGAACTCATCGAGCTATTTGAGCGGGCAGCGGTCAATTACGATCCGAAATACTTGGATTAACGTGTCTGGGAAGCGTTCGGCGTGCTGTCATCCCTCAAGGATGAATCTTTGTTGGTCTCACCCGGTGGTGGCGGTCACTGAAGCTCTCTTACCACCGGCTAAAGGCTGAAAAGCCTCCGGCTTGGATTGTTGACTACAAAACCTCTTCGATCTGCGCCATTACAGAGTCGTCGAGTTTTTCGAGCTCTGCGATAGCTCCAACGTTTTCCGCGATTTGAGATGCGCGCGTGGCGCCGATGATGGCGGTGCTCACATTGGGATTTTTAAGACACCATGCCAGGGCGAGCTGGCTTTGCTTCATTCCTAAACTATCGGCAATTTCGCCGAGAGCTTTGGTTTTTCCGAGCGTTTCCTCATTGACCATTTTTTTCATCCAATCGCCGCCTTTGTCGATGGCACTGCCTGCAGGGATTCCGTCCTTGTATTTGCCGGTGAGCAAGCCCACAGCAAGCGGCGAGTAGATGGTTGTGCCGAGTTGATATTTTTCAAACAAGGGCAACAACTCACCATCCACGCGGTTGCGATGCAGCATACTGTGGTTGGTCTGCTCCATCGTCGGGCCTACCAGGCCGTTGCGTTCGGCGATTTCATAGAGCGACTCGATGTCGGCAGCACTGAACTCACTCGTGCCCCAATAGAAAATTTTGCCGCGCTGAATGAGTTCGTTCATCGTGTGGACAATCTCCTCGAGAGGAGTTTCGGGATCAGGACGATGGCAGAAAAACAGATCGAGGTAATTCAGACCCATCCGCTGTAGAGCAGCATCGCAGGCCTCAACAAGGTGTTTGCGGGAAAGCCCGCCCTGAGTTGGGCATTTGCCGACGCGGATCACTTTGCTGGAAACAATGAACGTGTCGCGTGGCCACTTCACTTTGGCAAATACCTGCCCCATTGCTTTCTCCGCAGCGCCGTTGCCGTAAGCTTCGGCACCGTCGAAAAAATTGATGCCTGCGTCATAAGCCGCCCTCATGCATTCCTCGCACACATCGACGGATTCGTCCTGGCCGTATGTCCGCCACGATCCCAGCGAAATTGCACTAACTTTGAGGCCGGACTTTCCAAGTTTGCGATAGATCATAGGCTGACAGTATCCGGCGTCAGCCCCGAGCATTCAAACTCTAAGTGGCGAAATTTACCAACCCAGATCGGGATCAACCCAGTGACAGCTTTTTCACCCCGGAGGCTGAGGCAGCGGAGAGCACGTCGATGACGCGTTCGTGGCGGGTGCCCGCTGAAGGGCGAATGATGACAGGATCATCGGTGCCAAATTGTTTGACGGTGTTGGCCAACCATGCGCGCAGTTGCGGCATGTCTTTGCTATCCGGTGCATCATATGTCTGGTCGTTCATTACGACCTGGCCGTCATCGGTGATGTCCAGAATGATCACCGTGATCGGAGCTTTGGATGGAGTGCCTTTTTCAGGAAGGTTGATACCCAGCTCGCGTTCGACGGCTTGCATCCCGGCGCTTGCCATAAAAAACAGCATCAACACAAATACCACGTCCACCATAGGTGCGATCTGGAATCCCACATCACCATCGTCGTTGCCTATTTGTCCTGCCATGATGTTCGGGGGGGGAGGATAGTTATAATCATTAACTGAACGTCAGATTTTTCACTCCGGATGCGGAGGCTGCGGAGAGGACGTCGATCACACGCTCGTGGCGGGTGCGCATTGATGGGCGAATGATCACTGGGTCGTCAGTGCCAAATTGCTCGACGGTATTGGCCAACCATGCGCGCAGTTGGGGCATTTCTTTGCTGTTCGGAGTGTCGTAAGCTTGATCATTCAGAATGACCTGCCCGTCATCGGTAATGTCCAGAATGATAGGGGTGATCGCGGCGCTCGAAGGGCCTGCACCGCCGCTGGGAAGATTGATTCCAAGCTCGCGTTCGACGGCTTTCATTCCCGCACTGGCCATGAAAAACAACATCAACACAAACACCACATCCACCATGGGTGCGATCTGGAATCCTACATCACCGTCTTCGTTGCCTACTTGTCCTGCCATGATATTAGAGGGTTGATTTTAACTATTCCGCTGCGGGTGCCGGAGCTGCGCCCGGCACTTCTTTATCGAAAACCGAGAAAGTGATATTGGAAACTCCGGCGTCACCCACAGCACGAAGCATCTCCCGGGTGAATTCGTAACGGGTGTCTGCATCAGCGCGCACAAGCACACGGGTTGTGGGGCTCTGATTTACCCGGGCGCTTAGTGCTGGAATAATTTGGTCGGGATTGGTAAAATCATTCTCGTTCATTTTGATCACAGCAGTGTCGTTGATCGGGTTCCAGAGTACATTCAAAATGATCTGGGTGGGGTTATCTCCGGGATCACGGGAATGTGAAGCCACTGGCAAAACCACTTCAACGTTACTCTGCAACACTTCCGTGGTGCTGATGGACATAAAAAACACCAGCAGCACCAACAGCACATCGATCATCGGTGCGATCTGAAACTCCGGATCTTCCTCCGGAGTCATGCGCATTTCTTTTCGGCGCTTGGCTGTGAGTTTAGTTGCCATGGGGGTGGGTCAGCCGCTTCAGTTTGCCCACTCGAGCGTGCTGCCGCAATGAGGACATGGATTTTGGCCGGGAGTCACAGCGCCGTTGCACACGGGGCAGTTGGTAGTGAGAGCCATGGAAACTTTGCGGGATTGTTTCGCCGACATTGCCTCAGCTCCCTCGCCGGCACTGAAGGTCTCGCCAATGCGGACACCTGCGAGTTCATCGTAAGGAATGTCCTGGAGCAGGATGCTGATGATGTCATCGGAGTGCACGATGGCAGTTTGCGACATGTTACGAAACACATAGTAGAAAACGAACGCAGGAATAGCGATGGCAAGACCGGATGCAGTTGCCAGCAAAACCTCTCCAATTGCGGTGGAGAGACCACGTGGATTGCTAATACCTTCCGCACCCAGTGTGGCGAATGCACCCATCATGCCGATAACCGTTCCAAGCAACCCGATCATCGGTGACACAACGCCGATCACTGAAAGGTAGCTGTTGCGGGTGCGGATGAGTTGAGCTTCGCGCAAACCATGTTCGGCGATGCCTGCCTCGACGATGTCCTTGCCGCGACCAATGCGCTCGAGGCCGGATTTCAAAACATTTGCGACGTAGTTATTATTTGCGTCGCAAATCTGCCATGCTTCCTGGTAGTTGCCGGAATTAATGGTCTCACGGAGCGCGCCGACCATTGCTGGCGGTGCAAGCTTAGGGACGCGCAGGGTGATAAAGTTCTGGATCACCAGAGTGACCATGATGATGGATGTGAGTAGAATCACAATCCACACCATGATAATGAGCGGTCCGCCGTGAAGGATGATTTCGATCACCGACTGACTTTCCACAACCTCCGGCTCGGCTTCGGCTTCAGCAGCTTCCTGTGCGATGGCGATGGGTGCGATGAAGAGAAGCGCAATCGCTGTAAGAGCTGCTGCGAGGAGTCGGTTGGGCATGTATTTCATAGAATAAAGTAGGGGTGGAAATATTGTTATCAAAGGGAAGCCCCTTTGGAAATGCAAAAGCTAAACGAAGATCGAAAAATCTGGCAAGGGGAATTTATGGGACGGTGACATCGGACGCTGCACGCAATTCGTTGGCGCGGGCGAGAGCGAGATTTGCAGTGGCGGTGTCGTGGTAAAAAACGGTGACTGTTCGCAAGTAGTGCTCAAGCGCTTCGGGAAGCTGCTTGGCTTCCTCCGCTGCCTGGCCCAGTACAAAAAATGCCTGTCCGTATGCAGCACCTTCGAGTGAAGTAACATTGCTGGCGGCGAGTGCCTGCTCGGCCACGGGGTTCAGTCGTTCGACCGCTTGAGCAAAATTTCCACGCGCAGCGTCGAGCCGGGCGAGCCCGACTTCAGCGCTGATCCCGGCTCCCTCGCCTGGGTAAAGCTTCTGAAACTCGGCGTATGCTTTTTCAGCGTTTTCAAGATCATTGAGGCGGATGTAAAGATCTCCGAGTGTGCCGGTTGCCCGCTGAGCCCAGTTGGTTGGGAGTCCTTTATAGGTTTCCACGAGCGGTCTCAACGCACCCAGAGCCGCACCAAGATCCTCCTTTTCGTAAGCTGCCATGCCTTGGGTGTATGCCTCAGGCACAGCCATTTCGATGCGGTCGACCTGAGCGGCGGGTATGCCCATCTCACCTGCTCCGACGCTGACAATCACGTTGCCGCCTCGCGCGCCCACCACGGTTCCCTCCTGCACACGGCCATCCCGCATGATCACCTGATCCGCAAAAACAGGCGAGGCGGTAATCGCAAAGACGGTGAGAAAAAGAATTTGATACGCAGGGAGGCAACCTTTAAAGATCATGGCCCTGCAATTTGGAGCGGGTTTTAAAAAAAATCAATCTCCAACGCGCAGGCAACCTCAGAAAATCTAAAAAACCTTCATGATTACCCTTATTCGTAAAAACCAAAAGTGGCTTCTGGTCATAGTGTCCGTGTTTGTCATCATCGCCTTTGCATGGCTCTACAACGACACACGCATCGACCAACTGGGTAGCGATAAAGTCTTGAGCATCTATGATCGATCGGTGACCAACACGGAGATTCAGAGGCGTGCGCGTTTGTTTGATCTCACCATTTCGCTGGGGCTCTTTGATTACATCACCGCACTCGCAGGCCCCATCGACTCACGGGAACAGGCCCGCGAAAATTTTGTCATGAACAGCTTCGTTCTGGAGCGGGAGGCCAATGATCTCCTGCTCGCACCGAACACCCGTCAGATCGCTGAGATGCTGCGATCGCTGCCAACGTTTCAAACCGATGGCGTATACGATCCCATCAAGTATGCACAGTTCTCCGAGGAGCGCCTCACACCCTTCGGCTTCACGCAAGTCCAATTGGAGGAAGTCCTCGGCAACGCACTGAAGGTACAGACCATCCAAAATATGCTCAATGGCGGGGTCGCAATTTCGGAGGCCGAAGTGCGGGGGCAATTTGAACTCGGCAACCGGACCATCAATTCCGAAGCGGTAATGTTACCACTTGCAGAAGTGGTAGCGACCATCGAGGTGAGCGAGGAGGACGTGGCGGAATATTTTGAATCGCGCGGCGCCACTCTTACCACGGATGAAAAACGCAGCGTCCAATACGTCACCTTTGCACTGCCGGAGTCCGCTGCAGAACTCGAAGGACCTGAGCGCATCAAAGTGCTGCAGGAAACGGCTAACGACTCCGCGGAATTCGCAGAAGTCCTGCTGCAAGGTGAATCCGATTTTGCCGAAGCCGCCGCAAAATCAGAACTCGAAGTGAAGGAGACCCCGCTTTTCACCGCAGCAGAAGTAGATCCGTCGATCAGCACCATTCCCAATGCGGCAGGGGTTGTCTTCAATCTCACGGAGGAGTTATCAACTAGTGATCCTGTGCAGACGACGGATGGATTTGTCGTATTTCACCTGAAGGAAGTCGAAGCGAGCCGCCCGCTAACACTCGAAGAAGCACGCGAGCGGATCGTGGAGAGCATCCGCGAGACCCGCGCTTTTGAGCAACTCGCATCCCGTGCGGAGACGCTCCGCACTGAGTTGCTGGCCGAAATGCAGACCGGGAAATCTTTTGCGGATTCAGTCCGCTCCAAAGGACTCGAGCCTCAGGTTTATGAAGGATTTTCAATGAGCAATCCCAATATGGAAATCCCGGAATGGCCCACCGTGGCCCGGGCCGCGATGGAACTGCGCCCGGGCGACCTGAGCAATCCGGTTCAAACGATGGAAGGAAAACTGCTCCTGTATATCACCAACTGGCAACCTGCGGACGACGAGGCATTCCTTGCTCAATCGGAGACGATGCGCGGCCAAATGCTGAATGAAAAACAATCCCTGCTCTTTTACCAGTGGATCACGGATCGATCAGAAGCAGCAAATATTCAGCCACTTTGATTCAGCCGCCTCCAGCCGGGAGGCAAA
>JBGTCP010000597.1:0-11162 GCA_041748815.1 Chthoniobacterales bacterium | reverse complement strand
AGACGCACGAGCACGAATGAAACTCAATGAACTCCGCGTCGACAACCTGTTGGAGCAAACGAAGAACGACTTTGCGGCCTACATTTCAGCTCTCTTCGAGGGCCAGCACTACCGACAGGTCACCTTGGCTGCGGATTTCTATCGGCGCATTTTTGATGTTAATGAATATCCGGTGGAGATGGGCAAACAGGTGACCCAAGCAATAGAAGCTGGTCGCCAGGCTGCGGAGGCGGTTTCCGTGTTTGCCTACCGCATGGAGCGGGACGAATTGGTAGGAGCAACTCAGCGCTTACAGGAGGCTTTCCTATCCAGTCCTTACGACCTGAATGTCCTCTCAGTCGCCCGTTCCGCCAAGGACAGTGTGATGGACCACCTGCGTGCAGTCGAGCGTTTACGAAATCAATTAGAGGCGCGAGATTTTGGTGCGCTGGAGGAGTCGTTGGCAGCCATGGAGACAAGTGCACGGGATTTTGATCGTACAAAGGCAACTGGCATCGTGAATGCCGTGAAGCTGGAAAGTCGCTTGCGCCTGGGCAAAGCGAAACTCGCAGCCCAGCAGGGGAATCTCACTGCTGCGATGGAAGAATTTGAAGCAGCTGCACAGGCGTGGCCGGGAAATCCTGAACTTGAGAATGCGGCAGAAGAATTTTTTACGAGTCAGGATGTGGTGGTGCAGGGCGTCGGTGAATTTGACCGCCATGTGAATGATGAAAACTATCGCGCCATCTGGGACGATCAACTCGCCTTTGCCGCAGCCGTGCGGGGGGACGATGACCGCGAAGCCGCGCTCCGCAAGGCGCTGGAGACGGTGAAGGAGGCCGAGACCGCACTGGAGAAAGCCAACGCCCAAGTGATGGCCGGCGACCATGTGGGTGCCTGGGAAACCATTGAGGTGGCCGCGACCGATTGGCCCGAGGACAGCAAGCTCAACCGAATGCGGGCAGATCTCGCCGGTCGTAGTGCGGAATTTGTAGCAGCACTGAACCGCGCACGTGCAGCGGAAGGCCGCGGCGAAGAAGGCTTTGCGCTTACGCTCTATGTCCACGCACAAGGCATGTATCCGCCAAGTCACTATGCCAATGAAGCGATTGAGCGGTTGGTGAAGGGAATTCTTGAAAAGGAAGGAAAGCTTACCAGTGAGCGGTGATCGATTAGCAGTTAGCGGTGCGAGAGTGCGCCTGCGGCGCGGTGAGGAATCCTGCTTTGCAGGGTCGGTGGCTGCTCGTATATATCCGTTTTGCCGGAGGCACATATTCGCCCTGCTAACCGCTAACTGCTTACTGCTCACCCCTGTCTATGCCGGCTGCGGCTTAACCTGGTCGATGCCGACGAATCATTATGATGGGGTGGACCGTTTTGGGTATGCTAGTCTCTGGTATAAGATCGGTGAGTTGAGGGTGGATGACAAGTTCACGCTGCCGCTGCACATGAATTTTAATTCCAGTCGTCAGACATCGTCGCCCTATCTTGGTGCCGGGTGGAGCCTGGCTTTGCTGGAATCGCAGATTGTTCAGCAGGAGGAAAATCGGTTTCGACTGGTGGAGCCATCGGGGTGGGGAAGAATTTTCTGGCGCAAGAATGCAAAAGAGACAGTTTTGGATGGCCAGGGGGGCTGGAAGGCAGAGATTCGAGCAGATCGGATTAGCGCATGGGCCGAGTGCGGAACCCGGTTGGACTACTACAGGGGGCGGATTGTGGGGATGAAGACCGGGGGACATGATATTCAGTTCGTGCAAAATGGCGGGCACTTGGCTGAGATACGGTCTGGAATGCGAACGCTGGTGCGGGTCGAGCGGGATGTGAATGGTGATGTTACGGGATTGGCATTGGATGGAGGGGAGCGGATCGCACTCGAACGTGGAGATAAACCTCGTGTAGAATATGTGGCGGGAAAGAATCTGCTGGCAGGCGTGGAGCCGGGAGTAACTCGGGTAGAGGCCGCTAAAGTGAATCATGCATTCGAGTACAGGGTGGATTCCAATGTGCGACCATTGTTGGTGGTGGATGCGTCAAGGGAAATTGTTTGGAATCCCGAGGATGGGCGGATGGTTCGGGATGGAGAGTGGACGTATGAAACAAGAAACCCGGAAAATGTCGGAAATGCTGAAATCTCCAGGACGGCAGAAAACGGAATAAGGGAGTCATGGTTTCTTGATACATTAGGCTCCAAGGAGATCACTGTTTCCGCAAATGGATTGAAACTTGTTAAGAATTTCCACGCTCATGGTCCTATGAGGGGTCTACTAAGACTTGTTACGAGGACTGGAAATGGAGTTGAGGAAAAAATTTATGAAGCCAGCTACGATGAGAAGGGACAGCTCATCCATGCAACTTATGAAGGGCTGAATTTTTCAGCAGGCAGCAATGGCATGCGTTATTCTCATCCAAACCAAACAACAAAAAACCACTAAAATTATGAAACAGAATCATCTTAAAAGATCCATCTACATATCACTCGCTTTGTCGATGATATTTTTTTCTATATGTACTATTTCTTCTGCGGAGGAGCAATCAGTATGCACTGGCAAGACATTGGGTTGTACTGAGAATACAGGCTGGACTTGTAGCGAGGATGGTTATGAATGTAAAACGTCAACCGTTGGGAGCGTGCCTGCTCTAGATACCGAGTGTAAGGATTCTCAGAAAATAGTGGTTAGTGCTGGACGAGGCTGTGGCGCACGTTACGAAAAAATGCATCAAGCCCATCAAAATTGTCATCAAAAAACGGATGGAAGCTGTGGAGCTGGTGGTGCGAAAACGTATTGCAGGTCACCAGCTGGCCAGTAGTGCTTCTGATTCAGTTTTCAAAGTCATGAACTATAGTTTTAGAATAGCTCTCGTTTTTTTTGGACTCGGTTTTGTGGAGATTTCTAAAGTTGAAGCTAATGAGTTGACTGGAGAAAACGCTTTTCTCCAGTTTAATGGCGAATATATTAATTTTCTGGTAGACCAGTTAGAACGAAAACAAGAGAAACTCTCACTAATTAGTATAAAGTATAATTATACTAGTCGTTCTGATTCGATGAAATGTAGTTTTGAAAGCAATGGCATCAAATTCACCCATGTTGTAGAGTTTAGCTCAGGAAACCAATATCAAATGGGCTACGACGGAATCTATTATTGGCACCTTGACACGGATGGGACGCTTAGGTATTCCAGAGATAAATCGATATTTCAGTCTGGTCATATTGCCATGTGGGCCGCAAATCCACTGACTGCGATTTGGTCTTGGCTAGTGCCGAGGTTTGAACTTGAGAACGGTATGCATACTGTCCTGGCGTCGCTTAAGGATCCTGGGGTGACTTCTGGCGTGGTTTCTCTCAAAGGTGAGAATTTTAACTCATTTGAAATTGTCACAATCCTGAATGGCTGGGAGAATTCTGCGAGTGTAAGGCTGAAGAACGACATGTTGATAGTGCCGATGGTGACATGGAGGCAAAATGAGACTGGGGTGAAACAGGTGCAGATGGCATCTGACTGGGTTGAAGTCGAAACTCGTAACGGGAATCTTTTGCTGCCCGGTTTATTTAGGATCATCAGCCAAGACAGGAATGGGGACGAAGAAACCTTATGGATGCAGGTCGAACTTGACAAAAATCATCCTGCCGTCCCGCAGCATATTGAGGGCGTTGGGAAACTGCCTTTAGCGTTTGCCTCGCAAATTATCGATGATGAAGCGGGCATTTTCTTTAAGTTGGAGACGGAATAAAAGAGTTTTTTGGAACTCATGAGAAATAGCCCGGGATTGTCCACACCGCAAATGTTGAAAATGCATCAAAGAATTGAAAGATATCCTGTGCTGATAGGTGTGTGTTTTATAGCTTTTGCTTCTTCAATCAGTCTAGCAGAACCGCTTGTGCGAATCGATCCTGAGCGAATAGAGATTAATGTGCTTGATGTGGGCGCAACGGGCATTCGCAAATTCAAAATCTTGAATGACAGCCCAGAAGTCGTTCACATTGAGGACGTCACAGCTAGTTGTGGATGCTTGTCAGCCGATGTGGATTTTCGTCAAATTGATCCTGGAAAACACGCAAACTTGACAGTGATTCTCTCGCCGGATTCAGTGCGCCGTGTAGGAGCCGAGCAGGTCGTTGTCTCTGTTTCTGGCCTGAGCGAAGATAAACTTCTGCTAGCGGAAATCCAATATAATGTGTCTGCAATAATTGATATAGTGCCTGAACGAAGAATTCTTACATTGAGAAATGATGTGGCGGCGGAGCCAGTATCCTTTAACCAGACGCTGCTTTACGACCCTTCGATTCGAGTATCTGGATTAGATGTACTTCATGATAAAGAGGTGCTGGAATTCATCGAACTGATCCAAGTGCAACCGGGAGAAGCTATTGCAAGATTCCGAATGTTAAACAGTGCTCCGAGAGGTGAGTATCAGTCCAGGATTGCCTTTCGATCTGAAGAAGCTAACGCAATGGGTATCTTCACAGTTAGTGTGTCCGCCTATGGTCCACTTCAATCACAGCCTCCCATAATTTTTTTGACAGAGAATGAGGGGAGTGGAACTTTAGACATTGTCTCAGAGTTTGAATCTCTCCAGGTTTTATCTGCCCATCAGGTTTCTGCCTTCGGAGAAAAATTGAACGACGCTGATGTCGTAGAGAATGCAGTGACATACGCTAAGAATAACAATTTGGCTGGAGGTTCTCAATGGATGGGATTTCTGCATATTGAAACCAATGAGGGAAGTCTTCGTGTGCCGATGATTGAGAGTGGAACACTCCAGGAGTTATCGCATGGAAGGTAGGATGGTCACTTTAGCACCCATCTCCGAGGGAGTGAATGGTGATGGGCAGCAGTCCGGCGGCACGGCTTTGGTGGTGGATGGGATTTCTGTGTCGCTCAGCTCGAAAATGCTTCTTGAGAAGGTGAACTGCCGCATTGAGCTGGCAGGGGTGGTGAGTGTGATCGGCCCGAGTGGCTGTGGTAAAAGCACGCTAATGAAGGCCATTGCGGGGGTCCTACCTCTAAGGTCTGGCAGGATCTTACTCGATGGGTGTTCAATTCGGGAGGTGATGGATGTGCGTCCGGCCAGTGTCGCGTATTTGTCGCAGGCGGTGGATTTTCATCCGGTACTTACGGTGCGCGCAGTGTTGGAATATGCTTGTCGGTTTAGGGGGGAGGGAGTTTCTAGTTTTCAGTGTTCAGTTTTCAGGGAAGAGGGGGGAGACGAAGTGAGTCCCGATTTATCGGGATTAGCGGTTAGCAGGGCTGAATTCTGCCTGCGGCAAGGGGGGCAAACCGGGGGCGGAAAGACGGGGGGAAAGGACGGAGCGGTTTCTGCAACGGAAGCCGCGCGGATGGCGGGGATTGAGGGGGTGCTGGATCAGCGGGTGTCAACGCTTTCTGGCGGGCAACTGAGGCGATTAGCGCTGGCAGAACTCCTTCCAGGGAATCCAGAGGTTCTTCTCCTCGACGAGCTTACCAGCGGGTTGGATGTGCATTCGGATGCTGTGATGATGGAATGGCTGCGGGATCTGGCACACACCCATGGGAAGATTATTCTGCTTGTGACGCATCACACCGCGCATTTGGACGCGTGTGATCAGGTCTTGTTCATGCACGCGGGAAGGTTGGTGTATGATGGCCTGCCTTCGGAACTTCCAAGAGCCTTCGGGGTGGAAACGGTGGAAGAGGTATTTGGGAAAGTTGCTGAGGAGTTTGCTAGTGTTCAGTGTTCAGTTTTGAGGAATGAAAACGAGGAAGTGCCTTTGCGCGGGGATGGAGGAGAGATCGGTGGCCAAGGGCCTGGCCACCCTACCGGGCGCCGAAGGCGCAAATCGGCACTCCTAACCGCTAACCGATCACCGCTCACTCACTACCTATTCCTATGTAAACGCCAGTGGACCTTATACCGGCGGGAGCCGGGACAGTGGGTGCTGCACCTGGTTTTAGCTGTCACATTTCCGCTTTTGGTCGCGGTTTTTGCACTGAGAGGGCTGCCGCAGGTGCGGAGTCTGAGCCTGATGCTGGGGACTGATCCGCTGGCATCCATGCAGGAACAACTTGAGTATTTGCGGGAGGCAATGGATGTGGCCGCTTTGGTTTCCGGGCTGGCAATGTTTCAGGTTGTGCTCCTGTCTCTAAGTGGAGCAAATAACGGTGCACGGGAGATTGCGCGGGAACGCGGAATTCTGGATAAGGAGAGACGGGCCGGGCTCTCGGCAGCAGGCTATGCGGCAATGAAACTCACGTTTGTGACTCTACTCTGTGCAGGACAGGCGCTGGTGATGGCATGGTTTGTAAAGGAAGTATGCGGGTTTCCTGGGGCGTTTGCTGCACAGTTTGGAATCTTATTTGCGACGACTCTGGCAGTGGGTACAACATGCCTTGCGATTTCGGCGTGGTCAAGGTCACCGGAAAAGGCATCGTTGCTTGCTGTGTATCTGGTCGGGTTTCAATTGCCACTCTCGGGGGCCGCTCTGGCGCTGCCGGAGTGGCTGGCAGCAGTGTGCCGCCCGCTAATCGCAGCATACTGGGGGTGGAGTGGATTTCTCCGCACTCTCACGGGAACCCGACACTTTGATGTGGTACGGAATGGCACCAGCACGGCCATCGCTTCCTACGACATGAGTATGGGTATATTGGCGGCGCATGTGGTATTGGCAGCGGGAATGGTTTGGTGGGGGGTGAGGAAGTGAGCGGTGATCGGTTAGCAGTTAGCCGTGTTGGATTGCGCCTTCGGCGGCTGGTAGGGTGGTCAGCCCCTTGGCCACTGACGTCTCTTCCCGGCTCGCGAAGCGGCACTTTTTCACCACTAACTGCTAACTGCTCACTGTTCACTTCCTCACCCCCCGGATTCCGCATTGTGGTCGCGATCATCATGGCGTTTATTTTTTGCGGAGACGCATTGTGTGGCGACTATTTTCAGATCGACAGGATTCGAACAGTGGAGCGGGAGCCCCGCGGAGGATCGGTGGTGGTGCATGAGATCCGGGAGGGGAGTGAGGTGATTGAAACAATTTTTGTGCCTCATCTGGAGGTGGATGTTTCCGCTCGACAGCGCACGCGGACTCGGGGACTTACTGCGAAGGTTTACTTTTATGATGAGCGACGGGAACTCATCGGTAAGCCTGTTGAACCCTATGCGGTGGATCGGACGGGATCAAATAGCGAAGGGAGCCGACATGGGATGCCGGTGTTTCTTGGCGAAGCCGGGGGTAAGGAAACGCTTTATTTTGCTCTGCCGAAGGCGCTCACGGGAATGCGGCGCTGGTCGGCTGTGGTGGTGCTTGGCGATAAGAAAAGCGTGGTGGCGAAGGTGTTTCCTTCTGGAATGCTGGCAAGCTATGACTTTCCGGAAAAACCTCTCAGCGAGGTGCGGGAACGTATAGATCGGGCGGAAGCCATGGACCCCCTCATCGAATATGTTGTGAAAACACGGAATGAGCGGCACCCGCAAATCACCCTGTTTGTGCGTCCGCCGATGGGTGTCACGGATGCCTCCGAAGTGCGCGGGGTGTTGGCAATGTCTGTGCTTGCTAACAATGTGGGAGAAATACGGCGTAGATTACAAGGAATCGAAGAGGAAGAGGAAATGAAGGGGTTCATGGGCTTTGCGCAAAAACACAGATTGCTCATTGTCTGCTGGGGTGCGCGTCGACTGTGGGATTCACACCGTAACTGGGATGACCTGGCTCGTGAGGAACAACAGCGGGTAGATCGTGATTTTGAGGACATTGCCGCAGCATGGCAAAGGGGCGTAGGCGAGTTGGCGGATCAATATGGATTTCCTAAGCGGGGTTATCTTCTGCATGGCTCCTGTGCCGCAGGGCAGTACGTTGCGCGGCTTGCGCTGAGGAGTCCGGCGATCTTTGATGCCGTGCATATTCACATTTCAAGCAGCTATGATCGGCCACGTCCTGAGGGAGCGCGGATGCTCTGGTGCGTGACGACGGGTGAGCTGGATGGTGGCTACGAGCGATCATTGCGGTTCTTTCATCAGGCACGGGAGGCAGGGTATCCCATGGTCTACAAAGCCATCATGGGACTAGGACATGCGGGGCATCCCTACTCGTCGGAACTGGGATATCGATTTTTTGAGCTGGCAATGGAGCTTGCAGAAGAACGCGCACAAATCGAAGCGGATCTCACCGGACATTCTGTTCTGGCACGCCGCGCACGCGAAGAATCATTGGCGTCCGGGAAACCATGGCCGGAAATCTTTCGTGACCCGCCGTATGTGGGAGATGTGGTGAATCAGGCCGTTTATCCTGCCGACCAAATCGGCATGGTTCCGCCGGGGTTTCTTGTGCGGCTCCCAAGCAAGAACATTATGGAGGTGTGGAAAAAGTGAGGAGAGTGAGCGGTGATCGGTTAGCGGTTAGCAGTGAACGCGTGCCGCTCCGCAGGTTGAGAGAGACGGGGGATCGAGCCAGTTTCCCCCGAGGTCGCCGGAGGCGCTGTATTCCACTGCTCACCGCTAACTGATCACTTTATTTCTTATGACTGACTTCTTTTTTCAAGATGTGTGGCGGATGGATTGGGGGTTGGGGAATCCGAATAAGACGGCGGCGTTGATTGCGTGCGGGATGGTGGGGGTGTGGGCACTGGCATGGATGGGGCGTTGGGGGTTCTGGGTGGCGCTGGTGATCTTCACGGGACTGGGGGTGTGCTTGGTGCATACGTTTTCGCGGGGTGGATTGATTGGGGTGATGGGGGGACTAAGTTTGTTAGTTTTCAGTTGGCAGTTTCCAGGAGGGAAGAAGACCATGGGCGAAATTTGGAAATCGAACTTTGCAGGTCGGTTGGTGGCTTTGGTGGTGGCTGCGTGGATCGTGCTGGGGGCGATGTTTTATTTGGACGCCCACAAGCGGTACGTCATGGGGATGGTGGAGGAAGACCGGTCGGTGCTGAATCGTCTGGATCTCTGGTCGTATGCGCCTGCAATGATGGTGGATGCGCCAGGGGGCTGGGGATTCGGGGAGTCGGTGCACGCATTTATGAACTGGTATCAGCCTTTGGATCGGACGGAGCACTTTCGCACTATGGTGAACAGCCACCTGGAATGGATGGTGGAACTGGGATGGCCCGGGCGGCTGGCTTACGTCGCGGGATGGGCAATGGTATTGGTGCTGTGCTGGCCCGGAGGATTACGGCGGCGGGAGATGGATGGAGAAGACGGCGGTGGATGCCCGGGATGGTTTGCCGCTGTGGCAGGGATGTGGGTCGCATTCGGTGTGTGTGCCACATTTAGCTCCGTGGCGGAGGAATGGTTGTTGTGGATTTTGCCGGTTCTGGGGTTGCTGGCTGTGGTAATAGCACGTTTGGCGCGACGCAGCTATCCATCGATGCCGGCTTTGGGCGCATGCTGGGGTGTGGCGGTGCTGATGTGTGCGGGGTTCTGGATTGCAGGCTCAAGCGCGGACAGTATGGTCCGGCTGCACAAGGGCATGGTGATTTATGGGACAGGCGAGCCTGCCGCAATCGTAGTGGGCAGTGAAGCGGTGGTGGGTAGCCAGGCGGGACGCAGCCTGCGGAGATGGCGTGCGGAAAATGATGGGCCTACGCTGGCAGTGGGAAGGGCATTCACTGCTCAATGGATGGACTCCCCGACACCGGTTTTAATTTGTGGAGAAATGGACGAGGAAAATCTCACGCTGATCCAGAAACGATTGGAACGCCGACCGGAAGCAACAGCATTTTTGAACCCAGGCATGCATCCACTGGAGGTGGGCATTGAAGCGCCAGCCGACTTGCTGGTCTACGCCGGGGCATTCGGCGCAAGCCGCAATACCGGAGCATGGAGGCGGGTGGCAGATGTGCAGGAACTGGCAGGAACAGGTCAGTTTGTCGGACAATGGCCTGGAGTCGCAGCACAGGTGGCATCCGGAAATGGTGGCGAAGATAAGGAGAAATTATGAAGAATACGTGGAAATTTATCCAGGAGGATATTCTGGCTTGTTGGATCGCTGCGACGGTGGCGGTCTGCAGTGGGCTGGCTTGGAATTCATTGCGAGCTGAGCCCCTTCCCCTCACTTATATGCCCAAAGAGGAACGCATGCAGGCTGCTGTGGAACGCTTGCAGATTGCTGACGTGAGCGGACCGGAGGTGCCCAATGTCGGCGAAAATGCAGTCATGGAGGTACCTGAGTATGTGTCATTGGAGGAATTTCGTGTTATGGCGGAGGGAGATGACGTAGTGGTGCTGGATGCCAGGCCGGAGATTTTTCATAGGCTGGGGAGAGTGCCGGGAGCGGTGAGCCTTCCGCGCGAGGATTTTGAGGCCACCTATCCTCAAGTCCGAGAATTGCTGGCCAACGGGCGCCCATTGGTGATCTATTGCGCAAGCGCATCGTGCGAGGATAGCGCGTTGCTGAAATCTGCATTGGTAAAGCTGGGTCATAGCGGAATCTCGATTTTCAAAGGGGGATGGGCCGAATGGAAACAGGCCGGACTGCCTGAAGAGGTTTCCAGATGACTGAAAGAACGCGTGTGAAATGGCTGGAGCGCATCGTGCGCTGGGTGGTTGGTGGATTGTTTGTTATGGCAGGGGTACTCAAGATGCGTGACCCGGAGGCATTTGCAGAGAGCATCATTTCCTACGAGCTAGTGAGCCTGTGGCTGGTGAATCCTGTGGCCATCGGTCTGCCGGCGGTGGAAGTGGTGCTCGGTGGGATGTTGGTCATGCGTTGGCGGGGACGTGCGGCAGCGTTCGGACTTGGGGTGATGACGCTGGTTTTCACCTTGGCAATTTCACAGGGGCTGGTGCGTGGACTGGACATGGACTGCGGATGTTTCGGAGAGGCCGATTTGCTCGGCAAATCCCCATGGACTGCTTTGATACGGGACATCGTGTTGCTCGTTGCGCTTGGATGGCTGTGGCTGCGAGATTATACAAATCACAAGCTGGAGCATGTAGAAAATTTATGAATACTGAGCTGATGAAAAGTACAAAGTGGACGGTATATCGAGGCCTAATGTGTGCAGTGATGGGGGGAATTATTTTGTCGTTGTCGGCTTGTGGGGGCGGTGGCTCAAGCGCTGAAGAATTTGACGCAGGGGCATATTTTGACAGGCCACAGGCGCTGGAAGGACTGCGCTTCGCGGCAAGCCTGCGGGTTGAGGCAGATCTTGGGTGGAAAGAGGGAAGCGGACGGATGATGACCTTCACTCTCGTGGATGATGGCAGGCAGGTATCGGCCATC
>JBGTCP010000596.1:0-5163 GCA_041748815.1 Chthoniobacterales bacterium | reverse complement strand
TCCGGCACCACGGTGAACGCCGCTATCCTGTCCGGGGTTGTGCCCACCGGCGCCAGAGACTTCGCGGGCTCGATCGCAAACTACTCAGGTGGCGCGGAAAACTTTCCCCGCTTTTTGGAAGAATGGACCAACAAAAACTTCGTTTACCATGGCTCGATGATCATGGCATTTGAGAGCGAGCAGGCTTTCTTCCAATGGGGTAAATCAAATGTTTACGGTGCTCCACGCCGCTTCTGGTTCCATGAGGCCAACTTCCGCACAGTCGTTATCAACGGCGTGCCTGTGAACAACCCGCCTCCTCTCATGCCACAGCGCCTGTTCTCATTCCCGCGCGCACCCAAAGTGATCGAGCGGATTGCCTTTAACTAATCGCAAGATCAATCGCTCCATAGGCTTGCCTTGCAGGCGGAAAAGCTGGACCTCCGTTGATTAGGGGCCTCATCTTCACAAGCATTCTTCGCGGTTGCCACCGTTGAAGATTACTTGTATAGATGTGGCCTGATTTCCCCATCATCCATGAGACCACTGCGATTACTGACTGTCCTTCTTGCGCTCCTTTTGATAGCTTCGCCATCAGCGCTGCTTGCAGACCCGTCGGATAAATTCCTGCGCGCCTACATGGCTGCTCAAAACGGCGAAAAACTGGCTCTCGAAAATAAGCCCGCTGATGCTCGAACGCAGTTCCGCCTTGCGCAAAATCTTTTGCAGGAAATTACCACCGAAGCACCCGACTGGCAGCCCATCGTTGTCCAATACCGGCTTCGCAAAACCGAGGAAAGTCTCGCTGCCGTGGAAGCAAAAATCGGGCCTGAAGATGATAGTGCCCCCGTGATTGCAGATATACCCGGCTATGAGGAAGATGCAATCGAAGGCCCGCTGCCCGGACAGGAATTTGAGCCATTTCCTCCTTCCATGGAACCCGGACCATCCTTTGAAGAGCCATCCAATCCAAGTGGCGCCGGCGATGTCATTGATAACGCAATGCGCGAGCTTCGTCAGCGCCTGCAACAGCTCGAGTTCGATCTCAATACTTCCCGCCGCGAAGCAGTTACCATGCGCCAGGAACGTGACCAACTTGCACGCCAACTCGCGACGACCGATGCGCAGCTCCGCGAAAACATCCAACGCCTCGACCAATCCCGCCTCAACGAGACCGAGCTTCGCGCAGAACTCAACACGGCCCGTGAAGCTATCGCCGCGGCGCAAACCGATCAAACCGCACAGATCGAAATGGCAGAACGAATCACCGTCCTCGAAGCTGAGCTCTCCAACGCCACTGCCGAGCGCCAGCTTGCCGAGCTGGAAACCGACGACCTGATGGTCCGTCTTGCTGCTGCAGAAACCCGCACCGCCCTGGCCGCCGAAGGCATGGCCGCCGCTGAGTCGGAGCGAGACACACTGCGGGACAGCAACGAGAAGCTGGTCGCCGATCAAGAAGCTGCTGCTGCTGAACGCGAAATCCTCGTGGCCGAGCGCGATAAAGCACTCTCCGAACTCGAAGTCGCCAATGCCAACCTCGTCAATGCCGAGCAACTCGCCGCCACCAATCTCGACCTCATGGAGAAGCTCACAGCGTCCGAAGCACGCATCAAAGAGCTTTCGGACGCAACAGCTCCCGAAGAAGTCGCAGAGCTCCGCATTGAAATCGAAGAACTCACTGTCCAGCTCGCTGCCGCGCAAAATCAGTCCGCCACCTACGAAACCACCATTTCCGAGTTGCAAACGAAATTAGCTCAGACTGAGTCCGACATGGAGTCTTTGCAATTCTCAGGAATGGATTCCACGGAACAACAGAAGCTCCTTGCTGAAAACACGATCCTGCGCGACATCATTTCCCGCGAGATCCAGGCTCAGGCCCGCCGCGAGGAATCCCGTCAACTTGTCTACGAGGAACTCGGACGCCTCGAAGTCCAATCCGCCTCACTCATCGATCAGCTCGACCTCATCACCCAGCCCACTATGGTGCTTTCCGAAGAAGAGAAAGCACTCTTCCGCGACTCAACGGTGGAAGGCCAGGAAGCAGACGTCTCTCTCGAAATCGCCGCAGCAAAGCCCGACATGGACGAAACCTCTGCCCCCGTGGTGGAAATGGACCGGACCCCTCCCGTTCCCAGCCATCTGGAGCCCATCGCCCGCGAAGCCCGAGAATACTTCCAGCGCGGCGAATATGCGGACGCCGAAGAACTTTACGAGAAAATTCTGGCTGAGGAACCCAACAACATTTACGCCCTCTCCAATCTCGGCGTTGTGCGATTCCGCTCCGGCCGCCTCAAAGCTGCCGAGCTCACCTTTAAAAAGGCCATCGCCATTGATGATACGGACTCCTTCTCCCACAGCACGCTGGGCATTGTTTATTACCGTCAGGGACAGTTGGATGAAGCTGTGGACGTGCTTACCCGCGCCATCGCATTGAACCCGAAAAATCCCGTTGCTCACAACTATCTCGGCATCACGGCAAGCCAGAAAGGCTGGCAGGAAGCCGCACAGAAAGAACTCCAGGCTGCCATCGCCCTGAATCCAAACTACGCCGATGCGCATTTCAACCTCGCAGTCGTTTACGCAGTCGCGGACCCTCCAGCGAAAGAAATGTCACGCCAGCATTACAACCGCGCGGTGGAACTGGGTGCCGCACCGGATCCCGGGCTCGAAGCACTCATCCAGTGATCGGCTCAGCGCCGAAACCGACGCTGAGCGCATTTCACTTTTGACCACACCGGCTTGCGCGCTTATACCAAGCTGCATGGACCGACTGAAAGAAATTCTAGATCAAAAGCGCATTGAGATTCAACGGCTGCTCCCGGCTCGTGATGAACTCCGTCGCAATGCCCTGTTGAGAAATGAATTCCGGCCATTTGGTGCCGCGCTCAAACGCGAGGACGAATCCCTGACCCTCATTGCTGAAGTCAAAAAAGCTTCCCCGTCCGCCGGCGTCATCGCGGAGGAATTTGATCCCGTAAGTATCGCACGCAATTACGAATCCGCAGGCGCTCACGCGATCTCCGTGCTCACCGACGAACAATTTTTTCAAGGCCATCTCGACTATCTCACTGCTGTACGGGACGCAGTCAAAATCCCGGTCCTTCGCAAAGACTTCATCATCGATCCCGTCCAAATTTACGAAGCGGTCTGCGCCGGAGCCGACGCCATCCTCCTGATCGTTGCAGCCCTTGAGCCCCGTCAGCTGGAAGCACTCCTCGACGAGGCGGAATCTCTGCAACTCGATGTGCTCGTCGAGGCCCACACGCGTGCGGAACTCGACATCGCACTCGACGCGGGGGCCACCATCATCGGCATCAACAACCGCAACCTCGTTACCTTCGAAGTGGATCTCGCCACCACCGAAATCCTCAGCGAGGAAGTCCCCAATGATGCCATTCTTGTCAGCGAAAGCGGGATTCGCACTTCCGAAGACACCCGCCGCATCCTTGATTGCGGCGCCAATGCCATCCTCGTCGGTGAAACTCTTATGCGCTCAACGGATATCTTCGAAACAGTACGCACTCTGCTTCGACCACCAATCGCAGAACCCTCGCAGTCATGAGCGTAGAGCATTCCACCATCGAACGGGATGACGGAGTCATCGACGTCCTCCACGATCCCGCCACCGGACTGAAGTGCGAATTTCTCCGCACCGGAGCGGAAATGCTGAGCCTGCAACTCCACGAGCAGCGCTTCCTTCACAGAGACGGAGATATCCGGCCTGCAAAATCCGGCTGGAATAATCATGCGACGGTGATGGGCTATTACCTCCATCGCATTCTCAATGGAAAGTCACAGTATCGCGGCCAACCTATCGAAGGCGGCACGCACAGTTTTCTGCGACACATTCGATTCGAAAATCCGGAAATCAGCACCGACAGCCTCACCTACCGGATTGATCCCGGAGGCTATTCGAAAACGGATTACCCGCTCATGGTTGGATTTGCCATCACCTACCGATTCACCCATGACGGGCGCGTGGAGGTGAGCTTTGAATTTCAAAACGAGGAGGAAGTTGAAGCGCATGTCAGTTTCGGTCTGCATCCCGGCTTCGCCGTTTCCTCGCTGGAATCAATGTCACTCCTGCTGCCGGCAGGCCACTACCGTCGACATCTCGCTCCTGGAAATTTTCTCTCCGGTGAGACACGAGATATTGAAATTGCCGCTCCTGGTTTTCCTTTCGATCCCGCCGATCTACCAGGATCCTTCATCCTTGAGTTTGTGGATAACACTCACCGCATCGTAAGCTTGACCGACCGGGAAACCGCCCGCCGCGTTGAAATCGATTTCGCGGAGTGTCCCTACATCACCATTTGGAGTGATGGCGGATTATTCGTCTGCGTTGAACCGTGCTGGGGCCTGCCCGATGCGCACGATCAACGCCCGTTTGAAAAGAAAGCCGGCATACAAACCATCCCTGCCAAAAGTTCACTCACAAAATCCTTCACTATTCACCCGATGCTTGCATAAGCACCGGTCCCCCCGCTCATGAAAAAATTCATCCTCGCGCTGGATCAAGGCACCACAAGTTCCCGCGCAATCTTATTTGACCGGCAGGGCAAAATCCGCCACATCGCGCAAAAAGAATTCCAGCAAATTTACCCGAAGCCGGGATGGGTTGAGCATGATCCCAACGCGATCTGGTCCTCCCAGAGCAGCGTGGCGGTTGAGGCCATCACCGCAGGTCGCGATTCTTCGATAGATATTGCAGCGATTGGCATTACCAACCAGCGCGAGACCACCATTTTATGGGATCGGAAAACCGGCCAGCCCGTTTACAATGCAATCGTCTGGCAGGACCGTCGCACTGCCCGCATGTGCGACGAACTCAAAGCGGAAGGGCTTGAGAAAAAATTTCAGTCCAAGACCGGACTGTTGCTGGACCCGTATTTTGCGGGCACAAAGATCAGGTGGATTCTCGACAACGTGGATGGCGCACGACGACGCGCTGAGAACGGAGAGCTTGCCTTTGGGACAGTGGATTCCTGGCTTGTCTGGCAACTCACCGATGGCGCTGTGCATGTGACCGATGAGTCCAACGCCGCCCGCACGCTCCTTTACAACATCCATGAGCATCGTTGGGATGAGGAACTGCTTGGCATTCTCGACATCCCTGCGTGTTTGTTGCCACAGGTCAAAGGCAGCAGCGAAATCTACGGCGAAGCGTGCAGTCACAGTTTCATC
>JBGTCP010000595.1:0-2642 GCA_041748815.1 Chthoniobacterales bacterium | reverse complement strand
CCGCTGACTGGCGTGATCGGTGAGGAAAATGGGGTCGAGTTGCTCGCGGAGGTGGGGATTGTGCTGCTGCTTTTCCTCGTCGGGCTGGAGTTGAGTTTTAAGAAAATCCGGGACGTTGGAAAAGTGGCCATTTTTGCCGGGCTCGGGCAGGTGGTGTTCACTGCGGCGGGCGGGTATTTGCTCTGTTGGATGATAGGATTCACCCCGATGGAGTCGATCTTCCTGGCCACGGGGCTGACTTTCAGCAGCACCGTCGTTGTGGTAAAAGTCCTCGGCGATAAAAAGGAAATGGACAGCTTGTATGGCCGCATTGCGGTCGGTATTTTTCTTGTGCAGGACATCGTGGTGGTCCTCGCGCTCACCATGCTCACGGGCCTGGCAAAACAGGATGAGATGAACGCGGTGGCCCTTGCGCTGGGGTTTGCAAAGGCCTTTGGCGGGATGTTGATTTTGCTCTTTGGTGTTCTGATCGCCTCACGCTGGCTGCTGCCGAAACCGTTTGCCTGGGCTGCCCGCACCCCGAGTATCATGTTTATCTGGAGCCTCACGTGGTGCTTTGTGGTGGTCGGCGCGGCGTACTCGATGCAATTGTCCATCGAGATTGGCGCATTCCTTGCCGGATTGAGCCTGGCCCAGCTGCCTTACAATCACGAACTGCGCAGACGCATTCATCCGCTGATGGATTTTTTCGTGGCACTGTTTTTTGTGTCCCTCGGCGTGAGGATGGACCCCAGTGGCGCGCTCAGTCAGTGGGGCGCTGTGGTGATCCTCTCTCTCTTTGTGCTCATTGGAAATCCGCTGATCTTTTATTTCATCATCGGGCGGATGGGCTACGGATCCAAAATCTCTTTCCTCACCAGCGTGACGGTTGCGCAGATCAGCGAGTTTTCATTCATTTTCGCTGCAATGGGTGTGACCTCGGGACTGGTCGGCGACGGGATTTTATCCGTCACGGCAATGGTGGGCGTGATCACTATGGCGGTCTCGGCCTACATGATTTTTTTCAACCGCCAAATGTACAACGGACTCAAAAAAATCGGCATCCTCAACTGGCCGGGTGAACCAACCAAAGACCCTGAAGAGGCAACCGGCAGCGATGACGGACACGGCTCGCTGGAAAATCATGTCATCGTGATCGGCATGAACACGCTGGGCCGCGAGATCGTCCAACGCCTCTGCAAAAAAGGCGTGGAGGTGCTCGCAATCGACACCGATCCCTGGAAGCTCAAAGGTCTGCGGTGCCACAAAATGCTTGGCGACATCGAGTTCCTCGCCGCACTGGAAGCAGCGAATTTCACGAAGGCACGGCTGCTCGTTTCCGCGCTGCAAATCGAGGATACCAATGAACTGCTCGCCTTCCGGGCCAAGCAGGCAGGCCTTTCGAGCGCGGTGCTCGGGGTCGATCTCAACATGCTGGATAACCTGCTCGCCATGGATGTGGATTTTCTCATCATCCCAAAAATCGACGGAATGAAACAACAAACCGCAGAGCTCAAAAAGATGGGGATCCTGAAAGAATGATCGCCTACATGCTTCTGCTTCTGGTCGCCGCGATTGGCTTCGGCGCATCGCGGCATTTCCGGATTCCTGTCATTCCGCTTTTGTTGCTCATGGGGACCGCCGCCTCCTTTGCCGGGCTTCGCCCGCCGGAGAGCGTCATCCAGAATACAGTCGTGCTGGGGTTGACGTTTCTGGTGTTTGCCTCCGGCATTGAGCTGAACCCATTCCGGTTCCGCACGCAGAAAGATCGCGTGCCATGGATCGCAGTGAGCCAGTTTGCGGTGATCGGACTGGCAGGCTACGGTGTAGCTCACTTGGTCGGCCTCGATCCCGTGGCCAGCTTGTATGTGGGCTTTGCGCTTTCTGCCAGCTCCACGCTCGTTGTTGTGCGGCATCTGAAGCTGAACCAACAAATGTTTGAGCCCTTCGGCAGGTTGGTAATCGGTGTGCTTCTGGTGCAGGACGTGGCCATCATTGTTGTCATCGTGCTTCTCACCAATCTGCAGGACGGGCTGGATGCGGTCGCGGTGGGCATGCTGTGGACAGCCGGCCTCGCCTTGCTCGCACTGGGAATGCAAAAGTGGATCGTCCCGTTTATTTTCGTGAAATTGAAGCTCGATGAAGAGGGAACACTTCTGGCCGTTCTGGCTTTGCTATTTACTTTTGTAGGCATAGCGATGGCCACGGATTTACCGCTTGTGGCAGGCGCATTTTTTGCCGGCTTTGCGCTTTCCGCGTGTCCTATCAACGGAATTGTACGCGGCCAGCTCAACTCGCTCACCGACTTTTCGTTGTCATTGCTTTTTGTGATGGTGGGTGGCCTTGTCATGCTGCCGGACGCTGCCATGCTCGTGAAGTTGGTGCTTTTTGTGAGCATCGTCGTGCTTCTCACGCCACCGCTTGTCACGCTGGTTGCAGAAATGACCGGCATGAATTCGCGCTCAGCCATCGAGAGCGGGCTCCTCCTTTCACAGACCAGCGAATACAGCATCGTGCTCGCGCTGACCGGTGTCTATCTCGGTCATCTGGGGGACGAGGTTTTTTCACTCATCGTGCTCACCACGATTGTGACGATGGTGCTCACGCCGTTCCTTGCGACTGACCGGGTAACGTGGTGGCTCATGCATCTGCATCCGCTCCGG
>JBGTCP010000594.1:0-3623 GCA_041748815.1 Chthoniobacterales bacterium | reverse complement strand
GGAGAGTTCAACCACGAAGGGCACAGAGAGCACGAAGAGATGCCTTGTTATGTGGGTAGCTCCGCAGGGGTCTAGCTCCGCAGGGGTCGGTCCTCGCATCGCAGCATTTGATGGCATCGCAGGGATCGTGGAGTTTGGGTGCGGGGTTTTGGGGGTCAGTCAAGAAATCTTGCGGTTTCTAAAGTCTAGCATTTTGGGCTCTCAGAGTCGGCTCATTTTTTTATAATTTTCAAAAATTATCAGGAGAAGTGAGCGGTTTTGCTGTCCCCTCGTCTGGAAGCACTTGACTTGAGCCCTTGCAATTTTCCGCTATCAATCAACCGGTTGTCATCGCCGGCTCCGGCGCCGCTATAGGGCTAACAAAACGATCCGTCACTCGGCTGGCGGCTGCAGATGCCGCCAGTATTGCCCGGGGTTCTCCAAAATCCCACGGGTGATCTGGTAATGTGGAATGTCTTCCAGTGCGATATCCGGCAGGCAGATCGGCTCGTCGAAACTGACGATTTGCGCGCCGGGAAAGGTCATGAGGATGGGCGAATGTGTGGCGATGACAAATTGCGCCGCGCCCGTGTTGACCATCTGAGTCATATGCACGAGCAATGCCAATTGGCGCTGCGGACTCAGTGCGGCTTCAGGTTCGTCGAGGATCCACAAGCCGTTTTCATCCAGCCGGTTTTGCAGGATGGCGAGGAACGCTTCACCGTGGCTCTGGGCGTGTAGATCCTTCCCGCCATAACGCTCAAATGCCCACTCTCCCCGCTCCGCCAGTCGGTCCGCGAAATGGGCGGTATGCTCGGCTCGCAGGAAAAAACCGTCCATCGGGCGGGCTTTCCAATCGGCAAAAATCGCGCGACCCAATTCGCTGCGTTCTTCTTCGAAACCAACCCACTCATTGCGGCTTCCGCCTTTGTGGGGGAACCGCGCTTTCTCGGCGAGGGCCTCAATCAAAGTGCTTTTCCCCGTTCCATTTTCCCCCACGAAAAAAGTCACTGCACTGGTAATCTCCAGCGCAAGCTCACGCAACCAAGGCAGGTTGCCAGGAAAAGCGGACCAATCATCCACCCCATCCACGTTCACCCTCAACCGCCGCAAATAAGGCGGCGACATCTGCGCCGGGATGGCCTTTCCATCATTCATGCAGTGGGAAATACCAGCAGGCACGGGAAACGTCAATTGATGGCAGACAGAAGTCGTTGCTGCCATTCTTGGTGACCGGGAATCACCGGTTGACCAGACCGAACGCCTGATCTACTTAATCAACCACCTTTTACAATGCTCTACAAACGCCAAAAACTCCTACTCGATCTCGTCCATGCGGCGGGAGGAGAGTTGGCGGCTATTGACCTGCAAAAGCTTCTCTTTCTCTATGGCCAGCAATGCGAGGCTGAGCCGAGCTACCGCTTTGTTCCCTACCGCTATGGCTGCTTTTCCTTCCAATCTTACGCAGACCGCTCAGTGTTGGTTCAGCGGGGATTCATCCACGAGGCGGACGACTGGCGCTGGAAAATCACCCCGAAGGCCAAGCCCTACCTCGATCCGAAACGGAAGGCAGCCCTGGAACATTTTCTCACCCGCTTTGCCCCCGAACGGGGCGATGCTTTGGTGCGGCGCATCTACCGGCTTTATCCCTATTATGCCTGCCGCAGCGAAATTCTGGACCGGATTTTCCCGAAACAAACAGACCGCCAGCCAATACTGGCTGCCGCACCATCCGCCACCACCAAGGCGTTGTTCACGATCGGATATGAAGGCGACAGCATCGATGGCTACCTCAACCGCCTGCTCGCCAATAACGTCCGCCTCCTGTGTGATGTCCGCCGCAATCCGCTTAGCCGAAAAGCAGGTTTTTCCGGCAAGCAACTCGCATCCTACTGTGGCAAGGTCGGCATCGAATATCGGCATCTGCCCGAGTTAGGGATTCCCCGGCATCGCCGCCAGGAGCTGAATACCCAAGCGGATTACGATGCTTTGTTTGCGGTGTATCGCCACGAAGACCTGCCGACCATGCGCCCCGCCATCCAGGAACTCGGTCAGCTGCTTGATGAATATGAGCGCATCGCCCTGACCTGTTTTGAAAAAGAACACCAATGTTGCCACCGCCATTGTGTGGCAGACGAATTGAAGCGTTTGATCAAGGGCTGCCCCAAGCCGGAACACATCTGAGCCTATGGCCAAGGAGCGCATCCTGATCACCGTCAAGACCTACCCCACCATTTCCACCAAGTACGGGGAGCTAGTATGCACCGCCGGTCTCCGGCAAGATGGCTCATGGATTCGGATCTACCCCGTGCCCTTCCGCCAACTCGACGCATATCGAAAATTTCCCAAATACAGTTTCATCGAAGCGGAAGTCATCCGAAACACCAAAGACTCCCGTCCGGGAAGCCATAAAGTCTCCACGGACACCATCGAGCTGACAGGTGACGTGCTGGGCCTGCACGATCATTGGCGCGAGCGCAAGGAATGGATTCTGAAACGAGGCACCGTTCACACCAATCTTACCCGCCTGATCGACGCCAACAAGAGAGGCGAACTTTCGCTGGCCACGTTCAAGCCAACAAAAATGCGCGGCTTTAAGATTGAGCCTGAGACGGCTGAATGGGGCGAAGAAAAGCTCGCCGCTGTGGACGCCCTTGCCCGCCAGGGTGATCTCTTCGCTGGCTGGAAAGGGCAAGACCTCGTCCGCCTGGTCCGCAAATTGCCATGGAAGTTTTCATACGTATTAGAGGATGATGAAGGACGTGAAAGTACAATGATGATCGAGGACTGGGAAATCGGGGAATTGTATTGGAACTGCGTAGGCACCTCCTTATCGCCAGAACATGCCGCTGAAAAAGTCCGAGCCAAATATCTTCACGAATTTGAATCCAAGGACATTCATCTCTATCTCGGGACCACCAAGAAATATGACCGCTGGGCGAGCAACCCTTTCGTCATCATTGGTGTCTTTTACCCTCCGCTGAATCCACAGACTCAGTTTGACTTGTTTTCAATCACCTGAAAATCGTGTGGTTTTGGGTATCAGGCAAGAAATCTTGCGGGCCTATTCAGGACTGTAGCCGTCGGATCGCCGTCCGCAATCCATCAGAAGAGTTCAACCACGAAGCATCTGTGTCTTTAGCAAAGGGAAATTTGAGATGGTTCACGGTCCACACTTGCTCAAGCTCGGATGGCGAGGGCCCGCCATCGCTACCTGAGGCTTTTGCCTCAACCACTCGCTCCAGATTTTCTGAAATCCCGAACTTCGTGCTCTTTGCGTACTTCGCACACACAGGCGGGGTCAGTGGCCACAGGCAGGGTCAGTCCTCGCATTCAAGCATTCGTTCGGTGGCCCCAGGCAGGGTCATCGCCCCAGGCATCGGCATCGCTTTTTGCTTTATAGTTCCGCATTTGTTCGCGCAGAAGCGGCTGGCGGCGATCCTTCTGCGGCTGCTCGCAGAATGGTCAACATCGATCCACTGCCTGAACTCGATGTCCCAGACGAACTGGAGCAATTGGAATCGCATTTGATCAGGCTGTTCCAGCTGCCTCCGAGGGCTGCAACTGACGCTTCTCATCTCGGCATGGCGATTTTGCACAGGATGGATTATCTGTTGACGTGGAACTGCAAACACCTCGCCAAC
>JBGTCP010000593.1:0-47463 GCA_041748815.1 Chthoniobacterales bacterium | reverse complement strand
CCAGCGGGAACTGAATCCAAGTATTTCGCCCACCTGTGAGCAGGAGAGTTTGCCGCTGCGGTATCCTTCCACCGCAAGACTTTCCAGCGTGGCACGCTGCAAATCGTCCCAGGAGCCTTGCAACAAAGCCGCAACCCGGTCAGGCAGTTCAAGAGTAAGTGTCATGCTACAAAACTACTCGCCCGACACAAGGATTGCAAGGCCACGCGATGAATCGTAAAAAAGCATGACTAACCCCAAGACCCCACGCCTTGCTCAGATCGCTTGCTCGCGAAAACACGCCGCCAAAGCTCTGGCCCGGACGCTTGCTATTCAGCACTTTGCCAAGCACAATGCTCTTATTGCTGTAAGTTTTATGAATCCAGTCGAGCACCCAGCTTATTACCAGAATCCTCCAATTATCGAGCGGGTGGCAAGTGTCTATGGCGACATGACGGAAGAGACGTTTGAGTCGCTCTTCGAGGACTGGCGGTCGATGGTGCAAGCAGACTTTCCGGTGTATGAGCCTTTGAAGGACTGGCAAATCAACGTCAAGGAGGTGACCGAGGAAAGAATTCCCGTCTTTGATTCGACCGAACCAATCTTGAAGGTCACGCCCCGGTTCTCCCGCAAGTCGAGCCAACAGGGGTTTGATTGGAGCTTACGATGCCCGGTTGGTCAGTTCACGATGAACATGCACTCGAACCCAGCTCAGGGGGGATCCCGGCGGTATTCTAACCTTCGAGACGAATATTCAAAATGGCTTCCGCGTTGGCTACGGCATTTCGAGGTCGGGAAAATTCGCTATATCACCCTGCACTACGTAAATGCATTATCCCGCATCACGGTGCCCGATTTTCACGACTCCGAGGGCAATCTGAAACTTGGACAAGTGATCACGGTCTTTGCCCACATTCCAGGCGAACACGAATGTCTCATGCCCCCACTCGATTGCACAGCCACGGTCCGTTTAGTGGGCCCTCCAGGTGCCACTCTGCAACTTACCGTCAAAGACTGTCTCACTCACACAACCGGAGCGGCAGTGTTGGTTGACTTTGTGGTGCGGATAGTCGGGGAATTTCCGGCGGATCCAGATCGGATAATCAACTTGCTAGATGAGGCCCATGCCCATATTGTAAAGCGGTTTGAGTTGGTTTTCACACCCGAAGCCAAAGCCTCATTTAAGCCCGCCACCTCATGATTTTTGCACCAACCGCACCCGTTGCAGACTATGACCGGAACTCTGCAGAGTGTCATCCTCACTCCACACCATCGGCCATGGTGAGTAAGCGCGAGCCAGTTGCTCCCAAACGTACCGTCTACGCCTTTCCGAGAACGGTCCTGCCGGTGGAGGGAGGGAGACTCCTCCTGCGTTTGACCCGCACGCCTCGCGTGGCGTTGAATCCATCCAACGGGGAATGTGAGGTTCTGAATTGGGATGTCCGACTTCCCGCGACAAAAGCCGAAGACTTGCCGCGAGAGATGGCACGTAGATTCCTGCAGCTATTCAGCAAAGCGGACTCAGGTGAACTCACTGAACAGGAGCAAGCCGGGTGGCTCTCCATTTTGGACGAGGTCGATTTTCAAGCATTCTGCGTCGACCGGGCCACTCCACATTACATGGAAGGCACGTTGGTCAGCGGGGTCCCCCATTTTCGCATCGAGTGGCATGATGGCACAACACAGAAGATCTCTCCACCTGTGGCGCGGTCCTTGTCCCTGTTGAAGCCCGGCGATGAATTTGGCGCCTATGTGAAGCTCGGGATTGACAACGAGGTGCTGGCGATTGATCGGCTCATCTTTATCTAAGGGAGGAGGATTAGGTGCAGATCGATTTCTGGGATGTAGGGCAGGGGGATTGCTCAACAATTTGCCTGCCTAATGGGAACTTGATTTTGATTGATGTCGGCCCCTTGGGAAGCCCCCTGGTCGATTGGCTAAACGAACGCCGCACGCCGCCACAAATCGAAGCAATTATCCTAACCCACAACGATGCCGACCATGCTGGAGCCTTGCCTGCGATCACAACAAGGACTTTTGCTGTCGTGTAGGAAGATGTTTTCTTTTTTTAAGTCAAAAACTATCACTGAGATCGCTCCAGCACTACCTCTGTCAGAACTGCGGAAACGTGCGAGAATACTTGTTGTTGATGATGATGAGACGGCTTTTCCCTACAAGTTGCTGCAGAAAGAAGGCTATAACGTGACTTATTGGAAGCGTATTGAAAATCTTCGAAATCTGGAAACTGGCGAATATGATATAATCGTGCTTGATATACAAGGTATAGCGAATCCCAAAATATCCGAAGATGATGGGCTTGGAATCTTAGTTCACGTAAAAAGATAACGCAGTTCGTGAGAGAAAGTTTCCACGATGTCCTCATTAGCGTCACGTTTCTTGCCCACCTCAGCATCGGAGCAAACGGCAAAGCTGTGCAGCGGAAGGGAGCTTTGCTGGGTCCACTCGGTAAGAGTCTGGGAAAGAAGGTTCAGGCTGGGAACGAGAAAAAGGACGAGTTTGCCCTTACCTGCAGCTTCCTCAGCGATCTTGAGGCTGGTAAAAGTCTTACCGGTGCCGCAGGCCATGATGAGCTTGCCTCGATCTGCAGATTTGAATCCCAACATCACATGAGTGCGGGCGCTGGTTTGGTGGGGCAAAAGTGGATACTTGGGCTTCAGCGCTGGCGGGGCACTGGGCTGATACTTCGCCCAATCAATCTGGCTGACTTCTAAATCATGGAGATCGATCTTGTAAACAGGCGGTTGCTGTTCTTTGAGTGCATTCTCGGCGTGTTCGCTCCAATCATTGGTGGTGGTGACAATGATGCGCTGAGTAAAGGGCTTGCGTCCGGAGGCGGTGAAGAAGCTGTCGATGTCGGCCTTTCGCACGCGATAATCTGGCGCGTAGCATTTGCACTGGATGGCGTGGTATTCCTCGGTGCCATGGGTCCTGGCAACGAGGTCGATACCGGAATCCTTAGCGGATATGCCGAACTGAGGGGTTCCGATTTCCCTGGCCCAATCAGCAAAGAGCCATATTTCGCTGTACAGGTCGGCGTAACTGGCTTCATACCGAAAATAAGTGCGGATGAGTTCCTCGAAATAAGTGCCTTTTTCCCGCTCGGTTTGTGAGGTGCTTCTGTATGAGTCGAGAATGTTTTGGAGTGGTGTCATTTTGGGGAAAGGTCAACGCGTATCCAGTCGTCCGAGTTACATCAGAGGGTCCAACCTGCGTTTAAGGAGCAAATTGTGTTTGGGCGTTCAAATCAAGTCAACTTGCTCTGATGGGGCCAGATTCCGTGGTGTAAGACGGATAATCTATCAGCTTACCATGTCAATGTCCTGTGCTTGGCGAGCGGAAGAAGTCATCCTTGGAGCACTTCAGTCCACCATGCTGCGAGTGGGTCCTCATCAGACGGTTTGTAACACGCCCAATCAGAGATGGACCGAAGCGCTTCGCAAAGTGGTGCTTTCTCGATGCCTGCTGTGGTGCTCCATTCCTTTATCAACTCTGGCGTCGAAATGATTGGCAGACCCAACGAGAATCGCCGCGCTTTGCGAATGGCTTTTCGATCATCAATGGCAACCGCCAGCTTCCTACTCGCCGCGAGAGCAAAACACATGGCTTCACCTTCTCCGCCGCGACCAAGAGCAGCGGTAAAATCCACCAACCACTCAAAATCCTCGTCGGTTTCTGGTGCCATGCACTGGAGATCTGAAGCCGCAAAATACGGGGCGAGCTCTACCGGACGAACCTCCCGGGAAATGCGGTGACGGAGAAACTTCACTTCCTCCGCCACTTTTGGACAAACGACGAACTGCCAGGACGACATCCGAAAAATCGAAGGTGCGTGGCCACTGGCGATCACGTTCAGCAACACGGAAGAATCTGTGATGAGCAAAGTCGCCATTTCCCAAATCTCAGGCAGGAACGAGAATACGGGTGCCAATATCAAACGGAATAAAGCCATCCTCACTTCTTTTATCGGAAGCAGCCCGCAATTCATCCAGTTCTTGCCGTGCAGCAACAAGGTCTAGATGAAGATATTTGGAAAATTGTGATTCCGTAATACCATCTTCCAGATCGAAGGCGGCCTTGGCCAGCATTCGGTATCGAAGCGGCAGCAACGGCTCCTTCTGGAGGGCGGGCTGAAGCCCCAAGGTCTTTTTTGCCTGTTCGGGCTTAAATTTTTGGGCGATTAGGTTGTCCCACGTTCCCGAAGGTAGTCGTCGCAACTCTTCAAGGCGTCGGAACATGGCCTCCGTAGAAACCCGAAAATTCTGCGAGAGAATCAATATATCCGCTGCGGTGATCCCCTTCCCGTGCAAGGCAACCAATTCACTGAGCTGACGGTTCACTCCTGATCGCGGCATCAAAAAATTCCGGGCAAATGCGTCGGCAAAACGTTCCGCCATATTTCGTCCCCAGCCTTGCTCGTCCCAAAAGCTGACATCTGCGGAAGTTCGAGTCGTGAGAAAATGACCATACTCATGAGCCAAAGACCACACCGCTCGTGCTGGAGGATGCTTTCGATTGATCGCAATACAGCCGCCAAGCTCCTCGTTGAATGCATAAATTCCGCCCACTTGTGAGGGAAGCTCGGGATAAAAAATCCGCAAGCCAACCGAGTCTTCCAAGAGACCGCGCAAGTCCAGAATCGGTGCATCCCCAAGACCCAGGCGGGTTCGTTCCTCACCGGCAATTTCTTCTCCACGCAGTTCCACAGATACACCCGGAATATCGTATCGATAAACTGAAGGATAGCGCTGCACCATCTGGGAGCCCGTAAGACTTTCCAGTTCATGGTAATCCTTGGCAAACTCCTCCAACTCCTGCGCGACATGGAAAATTTCATCTGCGGCAAGGTTCAGTCCTTTGGGGGGGCTTCGGAACTGGGGACTCAATGCGACAATCTTTTTCTCCTCATCCATTAAATCATGAATCGAATTGCCATATAAATCCGCCAAAAGTTGCAGTTCGCGTGCCTTGACCCGGCGTTCGCCTTTCTCCATCGCAACTATAGTGGTTCGAGCAACGCCGATATGTTCAGCCGCGTCTTCCTGGCGGATCCCGCACGTCGTTCGCGCAATGCGAAGTTTTTCCCCAATGATTCTGGGATTAAGTTGGTCTAAAAGATGACTCATGGATTTGATTCTTGTGTGGTCCGCATTTACGCTGCCCTTTTCAAGGCGTGACGAAGGTCCTGAATTTTTTCAGCAAATTCGTCCCACTCATTGACAAATCGTTTCTGCATTTCAAGGAAACGTGCCAAAAACAAGTCTTCTCCCAAATTGAGTGATTCGGCAGATTCGCGGATCTGTTCTGCAAAATCTGGAAATTCCAGCAGGAAGGAATTAAGCTGATTATCAGTGCCTTTGAGCACTTCAAGTCGCCTCACGAAATTTTCAATCATGAAGAGTCCTCGTCCAGCTTTCAATGAGCGGGGCCTTCCAGACACCATCACGTCACGAGTATAGAGGCCACCCGGATCTGAGAGCTTTGCAGAAAACAACGCGGATCGCCTGACCAAGCACGACGGACACACCCCACATTGCTCCTTCTTGGAGTGGTAGTTTGGATATTGCTCACACGAAATGCTATTCTGAATAGTTTCCGAGAACATGCGAACGGGCACAGAGTCGAGCATCTGCGCTTTGGTACTCAGTGCGTATGGATGGACGACCGACAGGCTTTGCTCCAAAAGTTTTGATGCCGCCACGGAAATGCGTCGAAGAAAGATAGGCTGCATTGCCATGCTGGACTGACTGCCCGACTGCGACCGGAAACAGGGCAAGTTAAACGCTCCGATTCCGTTTTCAAAGACATGCAGGACATTGGTCTCAGCGAGTTGCGCTGCAAGCAAGCCCATAGCGACATGGATCCAACCACGGCAGCGCTGACTTGACTCGATGCCCGAATCATCCAGCACGGCAGTCAGCGAATATTTGACGGGCAGGTGATCTCCGTTGAATGCGGATGAAGATCGAAGTTCCGAAACAAGTCGATCCTGTGCATCGCGCAGTCTTCCATGCGTAAAGCCCGAAACTAATAGTCCAGGGGTGTGTTGTATTGCTGAATGGTTCAACACTCCCGCCAGCGAGTCCAAACCTCCACTGAAAAGAGCGACCGAACTCAAATTACGCCGAATTTCCATAGGCAAATGCGCCTGCGTTTCACAGCCGAAAGCATGTTTCCTGGTCTGAAACACAAAATCCCAGTCGTCGCCGGTAAGGAATTCAAGAGCGTGGATCAGATCAAGTTTTGCGGCATTCCAACGATCCGGCTCGGCAACAGACAACGTTAAAGAAATCGACCTTCGCCAGAAGCGTGCCCCTCTGATGCCAAAAGGGAAGCGGGGCGAAAAGCGATCTGCAGAATATACAGCCATCGCAAACGAGAGCCAATCGGCCTGGCACGGCAACAATGGCTCTCGACGGATGGCGGAGAAAATTCCCCGGTTAATGATCCAGTCCTGGAGATAAAAATCCCGAATACTTGGGGCCCCTATCGTTTTGCGGCCAAATCCCTGCTCACCGGAAAAGTCAAATTGATACAGAGGGCGTGAGACATTGAGCGATCTTTTCGAGCGCTTCGCCTTCCATGATGGTCTGTCGAAACTGAGGGGCAGCTGCAAGGTGACACTCATTTTGATTCCTCCAATGGAACAAAGACCGTTTCAACAAGTGACTCACGGGAACTGGAGTCAATCTTCGGACCAAAAGAAACGCTCTTGGTAAATTTGTGTGAAGGCTTTCCTTTGGGGCTTGAACAAATACTCGCGATGACGTCGCCGAGTTTGTTTGCCTCGGTCGATTCAACTCGGCTCCACAACGCTTTCACTTCATCGGCATCCAAGTTTTGTTTTGCCATTACGTAGCCACTGGCGGGTTCCAAAAGAATTGCCCGGTTCAAATTTAATCCAAGTTCAACATGAAGGGCCCGTCGGTAATCTTCAGAATTACCTCGCGCCTCAGTCTGAGACAAATTGAGTGCGGCTCGGTGTAGTGCGTTTTTGAGATGCCTTGAAGCTTCGGTTTCCTCAGCGTCACTAAAAAAGGGACGCAGCACGTCAGTAATATGAGCGACCGCGGTTCGAGCGTCCGAAGCAAAAAGGGTTCCAGGGTTGGCAATCAATGCTTCGACAGCACGCCCCATCTCGGGCATGGGCAAGCGATTGGTGATCTCACGGGCCAGTCCCGCGCTCGCGAGACAGCCAACGACCTCTTCAGAAGCCCCATCTCTGAGTGCAGAAAAAAACTTTCCCACGTTCGGAACTCGAGCATTAAAATTTTGACCGTCGGTTGCCATACCACAAACCTGACACATAAATCTCTATTGACAATGAAAAACTGACAAATGTCAGAAATTTCTAGCCCAAAACATGAAACTCCCAAAAACCTCCTTTGCCGAAACGTTGCTTCATTTATTCGATTATGTGGAAATGAGAGGCATTTCCCGGAACCTGAGATCTTCCGGCCACTCGTCCCACTCACCGCCGTGACTATCGTGAAATCGGAACTCCTTGCCAGTCTCCACCGGACGACGGCCAAGTTGCTTCAAGAAAAACGCCGCGCCGCTCACTTGGCAGTGGTCGCGGAGTTCGCGAGCCCAGTCCAGATCGAATGGACAGACGTGTTCGCGTCGACCACTTTCTCCCCCAACAATCACCCAATCGATGCCCGACAGGTCGAGTTCTGAAGCGCAAATTCTTTGCCTGAGCGGCTCAATGGAGAGCCCTCGTTTTGCCGCCGAAACACGACGAAGTTGATCGACCCGGTTAAGCGTGCCTGGCCCAGTGAGGGTGGTCATAGCAATCACGTTGGGAGGGAAACCGTTGATCCGTTCACCGAAGCGCTCCATCCGATCCGGACGCTTGGTCAGCCAAAGCCAACGGTGACGCTGGCCACTAACAGAGCGGATTGGTTCGATGACCTCCTTTTCGAGGAATTCAAAATCGGACTCCCGCGAAAAGGCGTCACCCATATCGCTGACAAAAATGTGTCGGGGAAGGTCGTCGAGCCACGGCTTGTCGGCACGAGATTGACCACGGAGATCGCGGTAAAGTGCAGCTTTGCAAACCCGGTCTTCAAATCGCGTCACCATCTCAAACGCTGGTGCATATCCGGTATTAAAACCACGCCCGGGGTTCACGATGGAGCGTGCTTTGCTGAGGTGATTTTTAGCCGCATAACATGCGATCGACTCGCCAATCACCCGCTCAGCAGCTATGGATGCTTTTTTGCCAAGCCCTGATGCCACCTCAGCAAGGAACTCTTTACGCAAATGATAAATATTCGTCGTGGTTAGTGACTTGGAATGTCCGGGCATCAGATTGGCGATCCGCTCGTATGTTTCCGTGATCAGTTGCCTGTAGATATCTCTACTCGTGCCCTGTGGCCATGCGCCATGCCCCGCCATCTCCAGATCGAGATGAGCAAGGATTTCCCCAGGAGAGATATAGAGTTCGCACCCGCCGCAACCCATCACCGGATTAATCGTCGAGTCACACCATTGAATTTTAGTTTTTTGTGCCATACTTGGGGATTTCCGGGTTTTGCCGCGGCAGGGCAAGTGGAAGAGTGAACTTTTTTTCGAGACTCGGTTTTTCAGCGGCTCGGAGTCAAAATCAGGATGTCTAGCCCGAGCGCTTTCGCGCCCATTCGAAGAGAGAGGAATCTCGATTGAAATGGAGAAACACCAATGATCATTATTATTCAAATCGTGGTTGCCGTGCTGGTGCTGCGGGCATTCACCCAGGTTGGGCTGAGCATTTGCCAGATAAGCATCGGCGTAGTGGCCGGAATTCTGAGCGTGCTTTGCTACGTTGTAGCCATGCTGCTGGAATGCCTTGTGGTGCTATGGATAACGGCATTCCCGCGAGGGGAATGAGTGAATCTCCTTCGAGATCCTAAAGAAGTGCCGAGCGAGCTCTTTGTTTACGGTGCGGCATCCTACAAATCCGGGGCAGGCGTTGTGAATTCACGATCAACCACTGCCTCTATCTCGATCAATGCATGGAGTAAAGATTGCTGAATCCACCTTGCCCCCATCGCATGATCGACTGCCTCATGCAGGGAGTTCAGCGCCACCCGCTGCACGGACGTGGCCAACTCAGGCGGCAGATGCCCGACCACTTCATCCAGCATTGAGCGGTAATCTTCTTCACACAACTGAGGCAGGCAGAGAATCGGAGCCACGAATCGGTTCGCAATTTCACGGGGTATTTCCTCAGCCATCACTTTGTGATCAACCGCAGCCTCGGACGAAAGCCCTGTGGGGTGAAATCCCAGCACGCCAGCCTGTGGCTCCCAAGCTGATTGAAATGCACCGGCCCCGATCACAAGCATGCTTCCAGCGAGTCTACACACTATTTTCTCCCTCTCGATGGGGTTGTCCGAAAAAGTATTTTCCTCGTCTCCGATCAATGCGGGTTCAGGAAAAATGCCGTCAATCAAGCTGAAAATTTCCGGACGAATTGCGTCCAGCCACGGAGACTCGCCACGCACTTTATCCAATTCGTCGATCAGAATTATCCCACGGGGATTTCGCCCGCAAAAAGCAGCCACGTCCACCCAAGTCACCTCTGCGCCGCGGCGGTTCGCTCCAAGGGGGATCCACGCACTAGCCGAGAGCTGAAGGATAGGTATGCGCAAAACCCGGGCAAGTTCCCGCACTACGTGCGACTTCCCGGCCCCCGTCGGTCCAGACACAAACCGGGCAAATCGTGGAAGCACCGGAAGGGATCGCCATGCGCCTCCGAAGAACACACGAGCCGTGGCATGCAAAGCATGAAAAACGGGGTGCTGATAGCTGTAAATGCGTGGCGAATTCATGACGAACTGTGTCTGCGAAAGCCATCTTCAGGGAGGTCGAGGCCGAGGGACTCCACCAGTTCGGTCACTACCATCAAGTCGTGATACTCTATCTCCATCCAAGGTTGTGGCCGGATCGGATCGATAATATGGGTTTGTGCAGGAAGCCTTGAAGACCCTGTCCATTTACTCCTGCAGGAAATGCTGCCAAGCGGCGAATGAAATTCCTCCCGTTTGAAGGGATATGACAGCAAGATAAAATTCGGAAAATCAACCTCCCATCCCGAGCAGTACCCCACGATAAACCACGTTCCCCGCACTTCGCGACATACCTGGAAACAACGAACCCGTTTCTTTCGCCTCATGCGGCTAATGCGTAAATACCAGTGGCCACACGCCTGATGTGGGGATCGTGCTGATTGCGCAAAACTTCCCCAGTGGCCGCTTTCAAGCTCTCTGAAACCGGAACGCCGCGCATGGCCGCAACTTGCTCAATGATTTCCTTCCGCTGGATGGGGCCTCCCTGCCGCTGCAAAATCTCATAAACGGTTTCTCGCAGCGAACCTGGTGCAGGATCCCTCATTTGAGGACGCCGACGAATCCCCTCCGGAGATTCCGGAATGCCCGGACCTCGCGGGTCTGCGTGATCTTCGGAATGCCGAGCGCCGGACTCCGCTTCAGCATAAAGCAGTGAGTAGAGTTGCTTTGCCCGCGATAGGACATCAAGGAATTCGGCCTGCGGCATCCGGGCCAAGGCGAGGAGTGTTTGGTGGTGGGTTTCAGTTGTTTTCATAGATGGTGTTTTGACGGACGAATGGTGATATGAGTTCAGTGAGTTTCGCGCTCAAATGATACGGCTGGGGATCACTTGGAACGGCTCCATCCAGGCGGATCTCGGCTTGAAGGAACTTGCCCTTACTTGGACAAATCCAAAGCAGAGTTTGGGATGCGCTGGCGGGAGAAAAGTTTTGACCAAAAGTGTCTTCTCCCACAAATGATCCATTGATCAACCAGCGGCCTAAACCAACACTCATAGACTGCGGAACGTGTTTGTCGCCGGCGATCCAGATATCTGGCATGTTCCCGCTTGGCGCATGGCGGAGAACCGAAGAGAATACCTCTCGCTTGATGCCGTTCACGTAGAAATCCCCTCCCCTGATTTGATCCCCGTGTAGCAGAGCGATGGTGGATGTCTTGACCTGTAAAGTCTGCCGTGGAGCCTCACTGAGACAAAACCGGATATGTTTGGCATCCGCCATTTCCACGATCATTTCAATCCCACGATAAACAAGGTGGTCGAGGTTGCTCTCGCGCCCGACCGTGGGTGGACGTCTCTGTCCCGGCCAGCGGGCATGGTTGCCACCGACCCCATATACCCGCACCGTCTCGACAGAACTAGCGACTCTCAACAGGAATTGTGAGAGCAGGTGCGTCGCCAACACAAATTGGTGGGAAATTAAAAGATTATCTTCCTTCTCTGCGCCATGATCCAAATGGCCTTCCACCACATCTCCCAGAAAGAGGATGACAAGTTCATCGACTGCTGGACCGTCCTCAATCAATTGCAGGACTTCCCTCTCAAGCAGAGCGAGTCGGGCGACGAAATGTGCGGGATTATAAATTGCACGTCCTTCGGTTTCTGCCTCCGAGCAAACCTTGCCAACATGAAGATCGCCGAGCAGCAGCACTGCCGCGTGCGCTGAGGTCGGCTGCGGTGCCGAGCGCTGCGGCGGGTGAATCCTGTAATCAATGAGGCAACCTGAAACGGCTTCCCTGAAAATATCGAGCAACCGATCACGCTGAGCGATTTCAATAGCCTCTGCACGTTCGCGACGGTTGCGTGTTCGTTCGTCCCGCATATCCAGCAATTCATGGGCAGCCTCGAGAGATACTCCGGAATGAAATGTTTCACCCCCCGCACTGGGCTCAGACCGTGGAGCAGGGTTAGCAGGAGTTGATCCATCCCCTTCCAGAGATGATGATGACGGCTTTGCTGCCCCCGGATCTACCACGCGGGAGGAATATCCAGCCTTGATGACTTTTAGCCGCACAGCGGTTTCCGAACGTCCGAGACTGCGCCCGATCTGGGCAGGCGTCAATCCCATCCCAAGCAAACGCAATGTCTCCTCGAACTCCTCTTTGGTCCAGGCCCCCTTCATTAGTCTTCCTCCTGTTCTGTCTCGATGAGATGCTCAATGGCAACCAAGGCCGATGCAGCGACAATGGTAAACTTCTCAAGAAGCGTGTCGCTATCAGTCTCATCGCTCGTGATCTCATGAAGTGCGCGGCAGATCGCCCCTACTGCTTCGTCGATCGAATTATGTGAATCGCCCCGAGATGCAGCAGCATCGCGGACGAGCGCAAGGGAAAGGTCGAGATTTTTGCTCATACTACAAAAGACGCGATTTGAGCAGGGAGCGTTAAGTCGTTTTTAATTCGAAGGTCTGGCCCCAAGCCCTTTCGGGCTTGTTGATCAACGTGAAGAGCTGGTTTTGTGAATATGAAACCAACACATACTAACAGTCCATCCAGCCAAGATTGGCTGGCCAACCCATCGCTCCAGGAACTCGCTCAACATTGGATCGCAATTCAGAGCGGGAGCGGAGATGCCATAAGCGAAGATGATTTTTTTCAGATGCTAGCCGCATTCATCGCACAATGGAAACCACGCATTCGCTCAATGAATATTGCGCCTACTCTCCTCGAAGAAGTGTGTCAGGATGCACTGATTCTGTTGCATCAAAGCCACCTTGCTGGAAGCAAAATATTAACCCTGGCAACGCGTAGTAAAGCTACAGAGCATGTCGAACGGGCTCTGCTGCTGACCATCAATTCGGCACTCCGATTCTCGGTGGCACGGCGTCTTTCGGAGCATGCACGCCGAAACATGGCTGAGAGAAAACTGCAAGATGAACTCACACAACGTCTGAAAAGTGATGCGTCGTTGACTGAGGCGGAAGGGTTGAAGGAAGTTGCACTTACCGCGCTGCTCCAGGCTTTGGCTCAGAATAGGATAGATCGCATCGATGCCGAGATACTGCGTCTGCAAATTGAAGATGGGCTGACGCAATCCGAAGCAGGCGAGCAATTGACCATGAGCCGTCAGGCGGCGTGCCAGCGCGAGGCCCGTGCACTTCCTGTAGTTCGCCGGATTGTGCAAGCCATGGAGGGGAGGGAATGATGTTCACAATTGCACATAGCAGTGATGGTGATTTGATCTGGGATCTGCCAGCCGGATATGGCAAGCAGAAGTGGATGCAGAAACAGGTCGAGCGCGGATCATGGACCGATCCACCACCGGTATATTTCGTGATAGGCCACCAAATGATTACAGAAAACCGGATTGAACTCATTAAAAATTTTCTAGAATACAAGCAGGACCATTCCCATATTCGTGAACTTCGGTGTAATATACGGTTTGCGATCCAGGGATTTGATGGTGACCAGCGGGAAGTCTATGAGGTGCCGGAAATAAGGGCATTCTTCTCGGGGGTGGTCGCGTTATGTCCGTACTGGTTCTATTTTTGCGATCTCCGGGACCAGGCGAACCTGCAAATGATCGCAGCATGCAGCTGCGAACCGCTTCGCGTGCTGCGAAAGAAGAGAAGTAGGAAAGTCAGAATTCTTGTCAATCAGGACTCAATCAGGCCGTTTTGCGCAAGGGCGTTCGAAATGCACCAAAAGCTCTCTGAATTAATACAAATCCCACAGGCGGACGCACTGGATCATTACGCAAACGCTCTCGAAACGCTCGTTGCACCTCAACGCGGATCTTAAAGACATCGTCTTCACCCCACCGGACCCATCATCGAGCAAACATCGTGCGGGGCCGCCATTGCGATACCATCAATGATATGATGCGCCTGGAAAAATTGAAAATACAGCCCCTGCACGCGGCCTTCTCTATTGTGCTGATTGTCGGCATATAGTCGGAGAAAACTCAGCCAGAGGAGATCACCACTGTGTCCCAAGGAAGGATACTTTTCACGGAGCCACAACGTGAACCAATAATGGCTCCTGTGGATGATGGCATCGGTATTGTCTGAGCACTGAAATTTGTAACCACTTCGACGGGCCCCATCAGCGATTGACGGTGTGCATGGAACAGACAATCCAGCCGGTCTTGCTCATCAAAAACCAGGTCATGGCAGGAGAGGGGGCCGAGCCAATGGCGGAGGCAGAAAAGTTTACTGTATTCCGGCTTTTCCTCCTCCGATGGGCGCACTCGCATTTCCCAGCCCCCGCCAAAAACCATCACACCCGCAGAGAGCAGGCCCAGCGTGTGAAAAAGTGCCGTCACCGCAGGGCCATCGATTTCACGCCCTTCGAAGGCAACGGTATCGTGGGTGTGAGTGTAAGTCGTAAGCCATGTGCCAGTCGGCATCGAAGAAAAATGGTCTGCGATCAGATGCTGGATGTTTCTCCCGGTGAGCTTTCCTTCCGCCACGCGGCTCAGGCACCAGTCGAGCCATCCTATCCATTGAAAACAAACTAGATCACTTACCGGCAACTGCGCGGGACCAAAACATTCAGCCATCAGGATCGCCTCCGGATTAGTGCGCCGGATCGATTCTCGGATTTCCGCAAGCAATGTGAAAATGGCATGCGCATGATCCCGTGGTTGCAAACCTGGAAGCGGGCTCCAGTTGCCTCCGCGATATGCAACAGCATCCACGCGAAACCCATCGCACCCACATTCCCGCACACACCAGTCGCAATAATCGAGGAGAAAACGCCGGAAGCCAGGAGAAGCCGGGTCCAGACAATACCCCGGCCAGGTCTGGTGACGTGCGGGAAGTCCATCCTCCCCGGGATAAAACCAGTCAGGATGGTCCTTAACGTAAGGGCTCTCCTCAATCGTGAAATTGACCAGCAAATCGAAAAGAACCTTTGTGCCCTGTCCGTGCGCCGCATCTGTCAGGCGTCGCAGATCCTGCATCTGCCCCTTTTCCGGCTCCATTTGATGATAATCAACAGTGCCATAACCGCTCCACTTCCCTACATGCCATGGCATCAGGTACACGGCATCGAAACCCTGGCTCTTGATCTCAGGCAGCTGTTGAATGACTCCACCCAGCCCGCCGAAGTGGACAATATCCACTTCCAGAATCGCCGCGACGCCAGCCCAGGCAGGGCGAGTCGCTGGGGGGGCATAGACGCCCATCTCCGAAATCAATGCTCCCGCTGACTTTAAAGATTCATCCAAGCCCAGTTCGTCATTTTTCAGAAGCCATCTTCCCAGTGTATGATGACTCCCTGCTTCGATCAGCAAAGGCGTGTCAAAGGTATGTTCAACGCACAGCATTCCATTGACACCAAACACAGCCGTACTCACACTCGATTTCTCTGGTAACGGAATGATCTGCAATGTCTTTGGCAGCGCAGGATTTGCGATCACCACATGCCCCAAACCGCAATCCGGGGCAACGCCAAGGTCTTGAAATTCGATGTCGGATTTGTCCACAGGGATCTCTGCTGGTCGAGCCACAACCTCATCCCATCTCCTCCGGGGGATGAACCTTGCCATGGGGACACTCACAACAAGGTTGCTGTCCGGATCTTTCGATTTTTCAAAGTATGCCCGAACCCTGAGCGTCTCCAACCGAAGCACCTGATGTTCCCGTTCTGTGCCTGATACAATGCTGAACTCCCGAACCAAAAGCCCGTCATCTGCCGATTTGCTCGAAGCAATCTCGAGCCAACACTCAGGATGGTTCTGGATCATCCAGCGACCTGAGTGAACTTTCGACTCGCTTGCGTCATACCACACTCCACTGATGGAGATGCAAACCTCCCAAACCACGAGCTCGGCAATGATGTGCCGATGAGGCATGACCATAGCGGCGAGATCGTCGTTGCCTTGGATAATATCGGTCATGCTGTCAGTGTTTGACCCGAGCGAATGGACATCAACGGGATGAAGTTTCTGATTTTCCCTTTTCATCGCCAATCACTTTGCAGGAATCACAAGGGGAAGAGCGTTGTCCATAGCCGGCGGGTCGCCCTCCCATCCGCGCATCAACTGCATGGTCTGCTTGATTTCATCGGCATCGCTATCATGCACCCGGAGATTCAGAAGCAGGTTCTGATCTTTGATATCCCTGAGTGAGACTGCCACGCGGTAGAGGGTGATGTTGTCGTTTTCGCGGCTGACCACTGCCTGGACTCTTTCCGGGCTACTCTCAGACGAGACGACTTGAGTCGCGCCGCTGGCATCACGCTTGATTTGGAAAACAAGCGGAGCTCCGCTACCAGGGGTGGCCAGTGCTATTTCCAGCATATCCATTTCAGGGACATCCACATCATCTGTGACTGCAGCAACAATGATCAGGTTTCCATCTTGCAGCCCCACCCACGCGGAGCCTGAGAGATCCTCACTCCCGCGATACCATTTTGAGCTGTCAGGGAATGCTTCGAACCGGTTATGAATTCCTCCGCCATCCAGCGGATAGGGCAATGGTGAATCCGTCCAGCACGCCAATGAATCACTGAAAAGGTCGCCTTCAAGTATCGGAAGAGCAGGCACGACCCGCAAAGCGGTGGACTGGGAGGCGAGCACCTGCCCGCGCGATTTGAGTTCCCAAAGTACTGTCGATTGATCATCGGAGGATCGATCCAACTCAGCCGGGCCTGCGGTGAGGAGCTTCCAGCCCTGGCTTCCACTGAGAACGAGGAATGTGACAAGGTTGCTTCCCTTTTTGAGCTTCACCTCAAAGACATGGTCATCAATGGCATATCCTCCTTCATTCCCGCTAGAGAGTGTATCGAATACCAACTCGGCATTCACATAGCACGCCATCCACCAGTCGGCGGATGCGCCCAGCGATACCGTTTGATCGACCGGGCTAGTCACTTCAGCAAACACCAAAGCGGGACTGCCCTCCTTGATTGCCTGGCCGGGTGTGCTGAGATCCAAGGTGTGATTGAAAAGCGTAGCCCTCCTGGCGCGGATTTCTCTCCCGCCTGCCGATACTTTTTCAGGAAGATTATTGAAGTTGGCTGGGTCCAGTTGCTCTTGCTCGAAGCCTGTGAAAATGTTCCATGTCTGTGGCCATGCGACAGCGGTCCCGCTCTCCGCGAGGATGGCCTCAAATGCGACTTCACTGCTGGAGTTCGCAGGCACTGAGACCTGGCGACTCAGAGGACTTTCCTGCGATGGCAGCCGCAATGTCAGTTCGCCGTTGAGCAGCTGGCTGCTGCGATTGTTGACTTGTGCACGGAAGACCATCGGAGTGCCGGCCACAATGTTGATGCTGTGCGGCGTCTCGATCAGCCCTGCGGCAATGGCCACTTCACTCAATGGACCATCAGCGCTCCAATGAAGAAAGACGGGATCCGCGCTCACATCAACACTTGCGACTCCGGCAGTTGCGTGTAATTCAGAGCGGTTGCCGAAAAGATCCACTACCGTCAGCGGGACGGCATTCTGATTTGCCCCGAGCTGAATATCCTGCCGGGTCGAGCTTTCCTCAGTGGCCCACAGCAGCAAGGTGCGTTCGGTTTCGTCTTCAGAGGCAAAAAGATATGCCTCAAATCCCGGACGCGGGAACTGAAGTGTTCTGATAAAGCGTTTGCCCTTCAAATTCCAGGCAGCAGTCCGGTATGCCGACATCACGGGCCTCGGTTCACGGCCTGTAAGTAGCGAACTGTAGCCCGCCTCACCACCGGTCATGTATAAGCGAAACCAATGGAAAGTGGGACTGCCTACCGACCATGCGAATGCCATTTTTTGAATCACAGTTCGCGCCTGGATACGTTCCTGCCTCGGAGTGCGGGCGGAGACACCGGACTCTGTGTCAATGAAAGGCTTGTCGGCTTTGTTCACGCCGGCTGCGATTTTGCGAATCCTTTCATAGGCTTCACGCTCCGCCTCCACGCCTGGCCCGTGTGCATGGTAAGCAAATGCATCAATGCGGTCTGAAGGCACGTTCTCCACAAATTCCCTGGACCGGTTGAACCCGTCCTCACCAAAGAAAGAGAGCCCACCATTCATCACGATTGAATCGGGATGCAACTCCTTGATCACCTCCTGCACTTTCAGATAACCCTCAAGATAATTGGCGATGGGGCCGGGATAAAAATAAGTCAGGTCCGGCTCGTTGCCGAGTTCGAAGTATTGCACATCATCCCGGAATGCGGTGACAAACTCCCTCGTTTGAGCCGCGACCCGGTCTTCTGCGGCGCTCCGTTCAGCCGCATCGGGCGCGTAGGGAATGTCAATGATCATTGATGTGCGCATCTTGTATTGCTCATAGATATCCAAAGCCTTTTTCATTCCATGGATGTTATCCACCGTGACTCCGGCGTGGCGGAAAAGATCCGCGCCCATAAACTCTGACCACATCATGAGTTCGCGGCTCTCGAAGTGCGCCCCCAGCATGGCATCGAGGCCGAAGTAAAATTCGCCATCGGCTGCTTTAGGTGGATTCCCGGTTTCGTGCACCGCAAAATTCACAGAACGTTGGATCGCATCCACATCGCCCTCCGGCGTGACCGCCTGGATTTGAATACCCAGCGTGTGCACCCCGAGCAGCATTCCTGTGGTATCCAATTGAAAATTCTGCACCGAGGTCTCACCCGCCGGCACTTCGAAGGTTTGCTGCCCTGCCTCCTTTTCTTCTCCGAAGGGATCGGTGAGCGTGAATGACGCCCTCAATTGCATCGGCTTCGCTGCTGCATTCTTCAACTGAAGGTCGAACACATCCTGCGATCCGGCCTCAAACGCAAAAATCGGCTTGGAAGCAGTGATATCCTCCAGAATTAACAACCGCTGGTAATCAATATCGTCCTCCAGATCAAATCCTGAGATGCGCACACTCCGCAATCCCAGGTCGGAATTGAACCCGTCAATGCGCAGGTCATATCCCCCCGGCAACCCTCCTCCAAATCGAGCATTGTTCAACTTCAATGACATGCCCTGAATGGCCTGGTTGTTGCCCCAGCTTCCTCCGATTTCTTTCGGGCCGTCGGTGGTATCCGCAAACACGCGGACGGGAGCATTCGATTCCTGACGAAATAAAATCTCAATGTCCACCGCAGACTGGCGGCTGTCACGGAATGCGTCTTCAGCCACCGTAAGATAAAATGAACGGCCCCACTCAAACTCTTCCGAGGAACCAGTTCTTGCTTCCCAGATTTCAATCGGCCCGACTCGGAATGGCGCTGTGCCCGGTGAGTTCTGAAACCGTCGGAACTCAAGGCCGTGCTCCACGGGGTCCTCGTCAAACAAGATAAAAATCTCAAAATCACTTTTGATGATCAACTGACGTCCATCAGAAACATACGGTGCCGCAGCGCGATCATCAGCCGGGTGCAAGGTGAGGATCAAATCATAAAGCCCGGCAGCTAACCCATCCGTCACCACTTTCAGATCCAGAGGAGTGACGGACGCCGCCGCCAGATCCACCCTGCCATTAAACTCTTTGCGTGTTTGACCATCGCTGCCAATGAGTCGCACCCGATAGTGAGCCGGGCATTCCTTGTGAGCCAGGTTCTCAATGGTCCACTGCACTTCCACCGGTTGATTTTCGTTCGCGATAAATGCTCCACCCGCCGCCTGAGCTTCGCGCACTTTCAGGAGCTGATAAAAATCCGGAGCTTCTGTAAGGTCCTGCCCGCTGATGACGACCGAGCGCAGGTGAAAATCTCCGGCTGCAGCATTGATCCTCAAGTCATAGTCACCCAACGGCAGCGACTTCGGGTCTCCTTCGTGAACTTCATCGCCAAAAAGAGCATCATCGAGACGGAAGCTCAGAGTTTGCAGTTCGCGCCGGTTTCCCCAACCGGAAGCCACTTCCACAGGCCCCCGTTTGGTATCTGCCAGCACAGACACTTTAGTATCCGCATCGTGATAGAACTGAATCTCCACATCCACCATCGGCATTTTCCCGGACCTGAATGCCGGATCATCCACACGCAGCAGAAAGGATCTGGCCCATTCATCCGCAGGCACTGAGCCAGGACCGGATACCCAGGTTTCAATTTTTTGTCCGTCCACTTCCACCGCCGAGGGCGAAACTCCCGCCCGGTCAAAAATAATGCCCTGCTCCGCGGGAGTATGATCAAATGTGAGCGTGATGTTGCGGCTGGCAAACACGGAAGGCATGGCCGCAAGTGTTACTAGTGTTACTTTCAAGAGTGTGGTGAACTTCATAGGATTGAGATAGGATTAAGCTGATTTGCGGTTGAGCTTTGTGACGGGAATCGGGCGAGCGATTTGGCGGGAGGCAGAATCGTCCCCTGGTTGGACCATCATCTGCGGAATGATGCGCGTCTGCGCACCGGGGGGTAGTGCATTGGAAATACGATCCAGAACCAAGTCCGCCAGGGCCTCACCGACCTTCGGAAGGCAGGTGTCCACCGACGCCGGGGCTGTGGTGTCCTTGAGCAACGATCCATACCGCTCGATGATGCTTTGTTTCAAATCATCCCAGTCATTGTCGTATCCAGTGATCACAATTTTTTTGAAACCGAGTTTCCTGGTCGCGATGCGCAGAGGTGCAACCGTAGGATCATTATTTGCCATAATGGCAGTGAATGGCAGAGTCGCGGAAACCCTTTTTAATAAGGCTGCCATTTGTTCTGTCGATGCTGCGTCTATATTTTCGAGGCCGACCGTCCACTCATCCGCGACAGATTCCGCCAATCCGTATTCTTTCAATGCTCTGATAAAGCCATCCTGCTTTGCCTGCTCGTAAAAGTCTGCCCCGGCGGAGCGAAGACGAAGAATACACCGGTGTCCGTTGCGCAAGAGATGCTGGGTCAGCTGATACTGGCCATCGGCAAAATCCAAGTGCACGCGGTCCAACTGCGTAATGTCCCGCCGCGTTGCGAGATAGACGACGCGCACCCCCACATGGTGCAAACGCAGCAAATATTCAGCGACCTGATCTGAGATTTTTTCCGGGTCGGCAAAGACCACCACTTTGGGACGAAGGATGAGCGCGTCTCTCAGTTGAGCGATGAACAACTCTTCATCGTCCTCGGGGACAACTGTGGATACCGTGAGGCGGATCGACCGGCACGAGCTGAGACGCCAGAATAACCATTGCTGGACAGCCGGCAAAATATGGCGGGACGCTTGAAACATCTCCTCCGGAGCCGGCAGGCTGCGGAGCGTCGTGACCAGATCCACAGCCGGACGTATTTTCACCAGCGCTTCTTCAAACGACCGTGCGTTCACCCGCACCCCGGAGCCATGAATCCGCTTCACATATCCTTCCTGCTCAAGACGAGAGATCGCCTGATGCACAGGCGTAATGCTTTTGCCGAACTTGCGGGCAAGATCGCGGGTGGACGGCAGCAAATCGCCTATCTCCAAATTTCCTCCCCGCAACAGATTCAGGACATACAAATAAATTTCTTCTTTGATAGATGCTGCAAATGGGCGCGGCACATCGCCCGCCAGCAGATCCTGAGTTGAGTTGGACATGGATGGACCTGAGCCTTTCATCGTTTTTTCATGTAGTTCACTTGAGGACCAAGCAACGACTTCTCGTAGAGTTCGTATTGTGCAACAATATCCTCTGGAATCACCAAGCGCTCTCCGCCGGTGAGCTCAAATTCAAATGCGTAGGAATATTGTTCGTCTGTCATTGAGATGGGAAGACGTGTTTCCACATCTACCCAGGCCTTGGTGGCTCCCACGCGGATGCCGCGTTGTTCCATGAGCGTACGCCGGTGCTCTGCATAACTGTCGTTCTCATCGATCTCGACCGGCTTGTACTCAAACTCGTAGGCAACACGATCATTTACCTTCACGGCTTTCACAAAATGCTCCGATTTAAGCCACTCCATCATTTCAAAATCAATTTCCGAGGGGTCAAATTGGGTAGGTTCGAATCGCGCATCCATCATGAGATAAAGTGAGGAGTTGGTGCCCGGGCTGAAGAAGACAGAGCCCTTGAACCACTCCACGGTGCTGGATCCGTTGGAGTAAGATTTGATCTGGCGGCGGACATCGCCGGATTTGGTGACAACGATCTGGCGTAGCAAAACAGGCCCGTCCTCCTGTGCCGGGTCCGATGCTGTTGAAGACTGCCGCCGGGGTGTTACCCGCACGGTCCATTGAGAACTTGCAGGCGCTCTGGCAAGGATCGGCTCCTGGGGGGGAGTGATCGAGGAAAGTTCTGCGAAAGAAAACCCCGGGAGCATCAGCACCCAACACACTATTGATCTTGGCTTAATCATACACCGGCTCCAGAAGTTCATCCACGATTTCACCTGTATATCGATCCACTGCGAGATGCCACCAATACCTTTTGACGCCTTCGACCACAAAGTCATCGGCCGTAGAAGCATTCGGAGGAAATCTTCCGGATTGAGCAATAATGTCCACCATCAGATTCCATGTGCGGGTTGATCCAGTTGCTGAAAGCGCCCGCACGGCAGTCTCCCGGCGGAACTTCGTGACCCTGTCCACAGTCGCCCAGAAACTGTCGCCTCCATTGGTGAAGTCGGCGTTCTGCAACTCACGCTGCAACCGCGTTGCGAGCTCCGCCTTATTCAGTAGAGGTCCGCGTGGCGGAGCACCAGCCGCCGCGTTGGAATCATCCGAGGTCAATGCCACCAGTCTTTGTGCTATGTTCATGGCATCGGAATCGGTTGGTGCCGCAGACAGCACATGCCTCGGAGCGCTGGTCATACTTGCAGGCTGCTCTTCGGCCAGCCTGTCCCATTTCGAGGTCGCTGCGAGCAGGGAAGCCAGCACCAGAGGTTGCCGGGAGTTGAGGTTCACGGTTCCGGCGATCACGGGCTCCTCATCGATGCAAAAAGCATCCAACAAAGCTGCATCCCCGGACATTGGCACTGCCTGAGATGGAAATTGAGGATCACCAATATCCATGCCTCCGAAGAAATCCAGATTACGCCATGGCAAATCTCGGAAAGCATACCCCATATCCCCCACGTTCCTGAACGGGCGGTTCAATATCATGGGCTGTGTGTACTCCTGTCCGGGCAGAACCATCCTGGCCTGCGAGATGGCATTGCCAGCGGCATGGAATCCCTCACCCCCGCGCACCACACCATCGGGATCTCTATACCACGAGACACCACCGCGAATGTTCTCCACAAAGCCTGCGGGATAATAGCGATCAAAAACCTGCTGCGGTGTATTCCCATAAAAATACGAGAATGCTGAATTCGGAGTAGGCCACGGGAAATGGTTACGTGAATTGCGGCCTGTCGAATAGTTCGGATCTCTACGCAGAGGCTGGTCGGGACCATACCATGAATCACCCCAATGATTCCAGATCTGCAAACTCAACCCGAATCTGTCCGTTCGGGGATCGGCCTTTTGATAGTAATAGGGTCCTGAGGCCACGCCTCCATCCGTTTTTGAGCGGATATACTTCGTTTGGGAATAAGGAAGAAACACGCCCGGACGTTTTTCATATTCAAGAACAAACGAAGTGAAGCCTGGAAAAACCGGAGTCACCGAGACAAACCTCCCGCCTTGATCATTAGCCGGAGGTATATCGGCCCAAACTCCCCGGCCCACCCAGAGACCAATCAGATCCGCGTTAAGTGGACCCGTTCCAAAATCTCCAAAGAGTTCATTAATCGCCGGGGTATTTTGTGGAAATGGCGAGGTGCTGTTGGATTGCCTTAACCGACGCGGACGCTCGGTGGCTGTAACCGCCGTTGCCCTTGGAAACTGAATGTACTCGGAGTTGCGAAGATCCGGATTGGGATTCGGAGACGCCGGCACACCGTTGATCTGAACGGGAATGGCTTCATTTCTAGCTCCTGGTGGCAACCATCGACTCGATGCACGAAAACGGAAATTGGCCGGTGCGTCCGCCATCGGAAGTCCGGTCACCGGCATATTTAAATGCGGATTCCAAATTTCCGGAACAAACCAGAAGCCCGCATGATAGGTCTTTGGAAAAACCGTTGTTGAATCCGCATAAAACGTTTTCCACAGAAACAACCGGTTCAAATAAGGCAGGTTCTCGATTCCCCAGAAATAGTGACCATTAAAGGCTATTTGTGTTGGAAAGCTGTCCGTATCATATTGATCGATCAGATTTGCTCCGACCTGCAGAATTTGAAATTCGGTGTTCTGATCGTAGATCTGAATATCCGATGCCGGACCTGGTTCGTAGCTTGGATTGAATTCGATGCCATAAGGCCCTGCATCCCGTCCCAAAGATCCCGCTTTGATGCAGGCCTGCAATAGCTCGAAAAAATCCGGTCCCGAGTCAGCCAGTCTGACGGCTGGTATTTCCCCCAGACGGTTGATCTGCGCTGCTTCGGTGGTTTGATCCGGAGAAGTGTAAATCCATCCCTCCTCTGAGGAATCCCAGACTAATCCAAAATACGTTTTGATATCGTCCGCGCGGCCAGCTGCGGGGCCGTCGGGAGTAATCCATGCGAGTCTGGACAAGGGAAAGCGCTGCTTCATTGCCGGTTGACCGGTCGAGTCGCGGGTGTTTACCAGGCTGGGGTTGATGGTGTCATCTGCATTGAATGTATTCGGGTTGCCTGCGCCCACATTTCCGCGCGAGGGATTTCCCGGATAAGCCGAATTCGCCGAGACCACCTTGGGGCGCCCAGGATTAGGAGTATAACTCGGAGCATTGAGTTCGCGGGAGAAAACAGTGAGATACTGCAACGCCTGAGAGCGCACAAACGGAAGGTCGCGAGCTGCATTCACAAGATCCATCCGGCTGACAAACATGCGATCCCCGGGCTTCACCTCACGGAATGAGGTCGCTGGATCAAATAAATAGGTGCTATCAGTGGAAGCGGAGGGACTCCGCCAGGCGATAAGATCGTTTGCAGCATTCACATTTGCGGCCGAGCCAATGCTGTCGTTTGCCAGCGGAAGATAGCCGAGTGCAGCCTGGTGAAGCCGGCTCTTCCGCCAGTTGCTCTGCGTGTCCAAAGCGTTGCCAGCAACGTTGATGTCCAACAGACCTCCCACATCGTAAATAACAAACGCAAAGCGGCCAATAGCAGTCATCGGATTCCCTGCTTCCTGATCTGAGAGTTCCGATATCTCCGCCGGAGTGTGTTCGGGATGGCTGGCGTTGAGATTGACGGCGCCGGATCTGGTCAAAACGACCCAATCAGGATCAACCCACGAGGCAGGCAACGTGTTGCCCATGAGTTCAGGGAGCAACCATGCCTCAGGAGGGATGCTCCGGCGGTTCACTGACTCTGTGCTGGTGGAATTCCCCACAAATGACCGGATCGGGGCGGGAACAGATTCATGAAAAATATTTGTGGACCACAGCAATTGCCCGCCGCGACTCACTTTTACCACATTCGGATGAATAACCGGACCCGGACGGAACGGCACTGCATTGCGGTTACTGCTGGGAACAAGAATCCGCACTCCCTCCTGTGTGTACTCCGTGCCGGATGGATCATTATTCAGTCGCGAACCCGCCCGCATCTCCTCTCGCAGATCTCCGAGAATTGTCTTCATTCCAGCATCTGCCGCCCATTCTGCCCTCGCCATTCCGGCACTAGAGAAGGCGATTTTACGCTTTTCGGTTGCCCGGTTCAAAAAGGAGACCACGATGATTGAAAGCAATACAATGGCCGCCAAAGTCAAAACGAGCGCAGCACCTTCTCTTCGTTGCGATGCAAATCTAAAAGATGAAGGGCTCATATTAACGAATCGGAATAGTGCGTTCAAAAACCCTGACTGAGGAAGCCACTCCGGCCGGGATGCCAGCAGCTGCGGAAAGCGCGGTGGCATCTACAGCAATCTCATTCCACGAGGCAATGGTGGACTGCCCGTCGACGGCATCCGGAAATTGATTTGCCAGCGCCACCGGAATCTGTCCGTCCGGGAGCATCTTGCGGCTTTCCGTATCCAAAGCGGCCACAGTGATACGAATGGCACCCACTTTTTCAATCCATTCCGCAGGCGTGGCAGGGAAGTTGGTGAACACCATTCCCGGTGCCGCAGCGGAGGAGTGCGATACAAAGCTTACTTCAAATCGAAAGATCGAATTAGCCAGAATATCAAAGCGGTCATCCGGTGGAAAACCGGGTGCTCCAATTGGCGAGTCCGAGGCAATGGTTACCAGATGATTCTCTGCAGCCGTCCAGCTGAGTCCGACCGCGGCGCGGGCTAGCTGGTGGGCATTGGTCGATCCAGCAGGTTCAACGCGATAGGCGATCCTTGAGATAGAGCGCGGCGCTGAAGTCGGAAGCGCGGATGGAACGGGGCTGTAAAAAAGCAGGCGATCATTTCCCGGGAGTTTTTCAACGTGAATGGGCACATCTCTACGCACCACCCCGCCTGCGAGATCCGCGCCAAGCCGGTCCAGCGCCAATCGCATCTGAGCGATTGCACTCATGTCTTTATCGCTTCGCGAGAGAGCGGTGGATGAAAGATTGATCGCTTGAGCAATGATCACCCCCAGGACAGCAAGCACTGCCATCGCAACGAGCATTTCGATCAGCGAAAATGCCCGTTGCCTCACAATCGGGCAGTGGCTGATGAAAGCGTTGGCCTGTCTGATCGCCGCACATTCGTTGAATCTGGAAAAAATGGAGGGCATCAAAAAAATTTCCAGTCAGAAAAGGGCCACCGTATTCAGGGTTCGAACAGAAGCTTCATCCGGAGCACCAGCTGGCCAGCGCACCTGGATTTGCATTCTGACTGGTTCAATAGAATCGCCCGTCGGAAGGATTCGCCGGATGCGCAACTCAGCGATACCTGGTACCGCATCCCCCGGCTCTACCTTTTGCAGATCTTCGGAGAAAATCCATGGACCGAAATCGCTGATCTTCGGTGCGCCAGAAGCAAGTCCTTCGAGTGGCGGAAGTCCGTACGTTCGCGACTCCTGATCCGGCGGCGAAAAACGCCGGTCCTGAATGAGAGCGTGGATGAGGCTCACTGCGATGGTTTCCTCCCGCGCTTCGCGGTTGCTTTGCAAGCCCACCGGCAGGACGGCCACCAGAAGTACCAGAGCAAAAGCAATGATACCCAGAGAAAGCGTCACTTCAATCAGCGTGAACGCACGCCGAATAGAAATGGCCTTTCGTAACATGGGGGAAATCATGGTCGAGGGGGGAAGCGGTTCAACACATTATAAGCGGAAAACTTCGACACTGCCATTCACGCCATTTAAATAGACTACCGCACTATCGGCAGGTTGCTCCGTGGGTGGGTAAGCATCTAGTCCGATGGCGATGCCTCTTGCCGGAGAATTCTGGATCAATGTCGCTGATCCATCCGGGGCGAAGCGGATGACTTTGGAAAATGTCACAGGCCCGGCACCCGATTGATAATTCAGCGCCGTGAAATCGGAATCCTCGAGAGTATAGATGCCATCGCCCTCCGGAACACCAGGCAGTTGAAGTGCATCGTTCAAAGTAATGCCTTCCAAGCGCAGAGGGCGGCCAATCACGTTTAGGTTGGAAGTGTTACCGCGTTGGGCGGTTGGTGAAGCCATCAGAATGGCACTCATGGCACCGTCCTCAGACCGGATGCCCACATAAACGAAGGTGGAGCCTGCCATGGCGGAGGCGCGGCCCGCTTGAAGCACATCGGAAAGCATAGCGGCCGCATTTGTCACCCCACCCGCACGCGTGATCGACTGCAGGGCGGGAATGGTCAGACCTACCAACACACTGATGATGCCTATGGTGGCAAGCAACTCAATCAAGGTGAAGCCTTTGCGCGTTGCCCTGAGCGGAACCAGCTCAAAACGGCAGCGTCGAAGAAACGGGAAAATAGTGAATGAAGAATGCATGGGGAGTAACAGTAGTAACACTTTCCATTTTTTCAGAGAAATGTCAAAGCGGAATGTAAAAAAAATGCAGACTGCATTTTTTCACCAAGCATGGAAGGAAAACTCTTGCCTGCGCTTGCAATAAGTGCTCTATGTTAATCAGTCCTCCAACTCGGAGCGCATCTCCCTCGCACCATCTTTATGAAAAAACTGCTCCCAAACATTACCGCCGCATTAAAAGTAACACTAACAACACTTTCCCTTTTCGCCGCCATTCCTGCAGCTCATGCTCAGGAGGAAAATGATGTGTTTATCGAATTCGCGGAAGAACCCATCGAACAGGGCCTCACATTTCTGCGCGACAATGTCGGGCACCGCAAAGTAAACATCACTGGAGACGAGGAAGAAGCATGGATTTCAGGTCACCGTTCGGTGCCCGAGGACGAATGGAAGCGATCTTTCTTCCTGCGTGTCACTGAAGCTGATCTGCAGGGTGAGCAGTCTCCCATGGTGCGTGTGGAAATTGTTTACTGCCATGAAGCCAACACGAAAGTGGAAGTGCTGGCGTCCACCCGTGAAGGAGGCGCAACCGTGGCTGAAGGATGGGGCAATCAACGCAGTTGGCAAACGCTGACCTTCGAGATCATGAACCCGAACTTCGGCGTAACTTCCCTGGAGGATGAAATCGGTCAGCAACTTGAGAGCTACGACATTCGCATCAATGCGTGGGGTGGCGATTTCTACTTGCGGTCAGTGAAGATCACCCCGCTCTAAGCGGGCTGCTTCAGAGAGTCGCCGGCAACCCACCGGCCCTCACTCAATACCAGTTTGGCATGGGGCGGCACGCCTTTCTCATTCCGGTAGATATGGGCAGTCACGAGGTCCACAGCGGTAGCTCCAGAGAGAGCGTATTGCTGATCGATCCCTGCAATCTTCCGATCAAGGTGGTTGGAGTTCCAGTCCATGACAACGAAGGAGGGCAGCTTTTGTTTCCGCTTTTTAGCAGGTGAGATCAGTCCAGGATCCAGTTCACTTTGAACCAGCAGAACATCGGGTTTACAGGATTGGATCCATTCCCGGACAGTCTTCATGGTAATCCCCGCACCCACCAGCAACAAGTCAGATGCCTCGCGAACACCCAGGGGATGGTGGATTAAAAAGCTTGCTTCCCATTTGTGATCCTGCCGCTCTGGACTGCCGCTAAGCAGGAACATCCCCGGGCGCCGGAATCCCGCTGCTGCAAGCTTAGTCATCGCCAAACTCATGCCCTGATAATGGTGGTGCTGCACACGATGCAGCGGAGGAGCAAGATGACCATCGCCGATAAGCACACAGGCATAACGATCCCATTCCAACTCCAGCTCGATGTTCAAATGGCGCTGAATTGGAGAAATAATCAGCCCGGTGATGCCACGCGCCTGCAGGATACGGTCGATCCGACGCATGCTCATGCCGGGATCCGTAAGCCAGAATTGCTCGATCCCGAATCCCAACTGACGTGCCCGGTCAACCGCCCCGTTCATAAGCTGGTCGAGATACAGACTTGCCTGGATGTCCTCACGTGTCGAATCCAGCCAGAGAAATCCAAGGTTCTCGCTGAGTTCACGTTTCTCCGACGTCCTCATATACTGCATCATTTTAATGATCTGAGGATCCGGACGGTAGCCCAGTTGATTCGCAATCTGAAGAATACGATCCCGTGTTTTGCTGGACACTTCCGGATGGTTCCGGAGTGCGCGGGACACGGTCATCTCGGAGACTCCTGCCTTGTCTGCAATACTCCGTAAAGATGCCCGCTTCATGCTGTTACCTTAACGGGACATTCGGGTTGTTTGCAAGACTTTCTACCGCATGGTGGAAGTCGAAACCATTTTCTCATGCAAACACCCACCCGCACAGCTATAGTCACTGGTGCCTCATCCGGATTCGGGCAAGGCATCGCAAAAGTCCTCGCACACAATGGTTACCGGACATTTATTACAGGCAGGAACCAGGAAAAGCTGGATTCCGCAGCTGCATCTGTTGGGGCGATCCCGGTCGTGGCGGACGTTACAAAAGAGGAGGACTGGGACCGGGTTCTCAGCAGCGTGCTGGCGGTTTCTCCGACGATCGACGTGCTGGTAAACAATGCCGGCGGGGGTGGCACCATTGCACCAGTGATTGATCAATCCGACGACGCAATTCTGGAGAGTCTGCTTTTAAACCTTGGCAGCGTGATGCTGGGATGCCGCCGTGTGGCCCCTGTCATGCGTGCTCAGCGGTCTGGCACCATCATCAATATTTCCAGTGTGTGTGCCAAATATTCATGGCCCGGCTGGTCCGTGTATTCGGCGGCCAAAGCGGGCGTCGAACGATTTGGAAAAGGATTGTATACGGAACTGAGAGACTCCGGCGTACGAGTTACCACAGTCACGCCATCGTGGGGTGCGACCGGATTTTTTGATTCACTCGATGTAACCGGTCATCCCTCGACAGAGACAACGACCCGGGCTCAATGCATTCATCCCGAGGAGCTGGGCCGCGTAGTCTGGGACATTGTCCAACTTCCTGCGCATCTGGAGATTCTGGAAACCACGGTAGTTCCCATGGTTCAGGAAATCGTTCCGCTTTGAACCACTGACCGCCGATGCAGAATCAGTATGATCTCATTGTGGCAGGAGCAGGAAGTGGAGGGATCGGCGCTGCCCTCGCTGCTGCACGAATGGGACTATCTGTTCTGCTAATTGAAAAATCCGATTGCATCGGCGGCAATGCCGTCAGGGGAGGCGTACATAATTGGGAACCGGGAGTCGGCGGAACGTCTTTCCCATTCGAGATTTACACACGTCTCAAGCAAAAGCGGGATGCAGTTTGTATCACGCGTTCATGGAGGCATTGCATGCTTCCGTCTCATCTTGGCATGGGCTATCCAGGCGGCGAAAGCATCATCGATGCGCGTGCCAGTTATCTGAACACACTGCAACGGTTTCACGACCCCGCCGGATTGCCGCAACCGCGTTTTGGCCCGGGTGCACGCTGGCGCGCCGTCGGCTTTGAGCCGGATGCCTATTGTGAAGTAGTGGAGGATTTGCTGAGTGAGTCGGGCAACTGCACCGTACGCAAAAACACGGCCTTTGAAAAAGTAGAGATGGAGGGCAGGGACATCTCTGCGTTGAAGTTAACCAGCGGGGAAGTGGTGCGGGCGTCTTTCTACGTCGATGCTACTGCGGAGATCCATCTGGCCCGCGCCGCAGGATGCGCGACGCTGGTGGGTGAGGATGCACATGAAAAGTTCAACGAGCCGGGAGCCCCAGAGCAAAACAACTTTTTCCTCAATGGGGTAACTCTCATTTATCGTGTGACCCCCGTTGCTTTCGGGAAAGTTGAGCCGCTGTCCCCGACGGTGCCTTCCGGTTGCTGGTGGTCCGAAAACTTTCCTGGATCGGTTCACTGGCCGTATCCCAATGGAGACTTGAATATCAATATGCTCCCCACCATGTCCGGGGCGGACTACCGCCGCATGCCGCGAGCGGCCGCTTACGAGGAATGCCGAAAACGCGTCCTTGCTCACTGGCACCATCTTCAAACGTTCGCGGATTTTCCAGAGTTTAAAAATTACCGGCTGCGTTGGATTGCCCCGGCTATGGGAGTTCGCGAAGGCCACAGGCTGATTTCCAAAACGATGCTGACCAGTCATGACATTCGTTTGGGGATGAATCGCCAGTCACATCCGGACGTAATTGCTCTGTGCGACCATCCCATGGACTTCCATGGAGGAAAATCCACAGGGCAGGAACTTACCGCCCCGTATGGCGTCCCCTATCGGGCTCTCCTGCCAAGGGACTGTAATAACTTGCTTGTAGCCTGCCGTGGGGCGGGTTTCAGTGCACAGGCCGCTTCCAGTTGCCGACTGTCGCGCACCATGATGGCTATGGGCCATGCTGCCGGTGTAGCGGCCGCGCTGGCCAGGGACGACAACTGCGCATTGGAGCAGGTGGAACCGGCCGAATTACGAGCTGCTCTGACACATCAACATGCCGATCTCGAGTGGCCCAGATCTTCAATGATGCTTAAGCATCTAGTTAACGATCAATCGGGGACCCGGCGGAGCGATGAGGTTATTCAAGCATCAGTCTAGGCCAAACTCATTTACGGCGTGAGGTGGCCCTTCTACGGAGAGCCAACATTCCCAAACCGCCGAGCAGGAGCATTGAAGTGCCTGGCTCCGGAATCACACCAGTGACTTGGAAGAAGGCATCCGAATCATTGCTCATCCGGATGGCGTCAATGATTCCGCCGTCAGGATTGGTTGCGCCATTGTTGTAACTGAACACACCAATGTTTGAGATCGAGCTGCCCGTCACCCAGTCCGCTGTGCCAATTGAGTAGGATGGCGTCACGGCTCCAAGGAACTGTGACTCACTGGTGTAGGAGGTGAGGTTCGGATTGAACCAGACGTCCAGAGCATCATTTCCCGTCGCATTGATGTTGATGCGGGCGAGCACTAGGTAGGTCGTGCCAATGCTCAGGCTGGTGGCATTGGTCACCGAATTTGCACCAATCCGGGTTCTGAAGTTACTGGCACCGCCTGCCGCACCCACCAAAATAAAATCTGCATCCCTCGATCCTGTCCCTGGTGTGTTTCCGGTGACATTTAAACTAAAGCCGACCCGGTCCTCAGCATCGGTCAGTTGCGCTAGAAACGAGAACCACACAATTCCTGTCTGTGGTGTTGCCAGCGCAACGTAATTCTGCGAATCCGTCGCCTCACGCTTATCCGTGGACTGAACACTTTGCGCTGTTCCAGATTGGGTGAGCGTGTAATTGGCGGATGTCAGGTTCCCGGCAACCACAACGTTGCGTGTGGTCGGATTTGATCCCGCAGCGCTGCCAAGCCAATTTCCGCTGAAACCGGTCCCGCCCGCCTGCCCACGCAGAATTCCGGTATCCAAGTTATTGAAATCGGCAACAATCGTAGCAGCGTTTGCAGTGAACGAAACAGTCGCCATGGAGACAATTGCTGCTATGGAACAAAGAGGGACGAGGGAGTTTTTCATTAGATTTCAGGGGTGGGTTGATCGAGGATGAATTTATCTCCACGCTGCATATTTTCGCAATTCACATTTGCCGTTCAGGTAACGGGAAATCAGCAAATTTTTTGCAGCTTTTCTTCCGGGAATGCAGCCCGGACTTATTGGATCGCACTCCAGCTCAATCGTTCCAATGCGCTGCCGGCTTTCACGAAAACCGGAATTGAGGACAACGGAGCATGAACATGAATGTTCTGCCCGCCCTTGTGCGTTTCACCTGTGCGCACATCCATCCAGCGGGTGGAGGTTCCACTATCGGTCGGCAGGATGACTGAACTTTCCCGCTGCCCTTTTTCCAACACCGGTGCCACGAGCAAATCGCCGCCAAACAAAAACGCATCTTCAACCAGCGCCGCGTTGGCATCCTGCGGGAAGTCGACAAACACAGGCCGCATGGGAGGCAGACCGGTGCGCGATGCGATGCGCATTTGCTGCCGGATATAAGGACGCAATGCCTCACGCAGCTGCAGCAGACCTGAAAGAACCCTCAGCGCCTCGTCTCCGAAGGACCAGATTTCATTTGGTCCGCCTTCCGTGTGCGAAGCGGGGATGCGCACGCCGTGCAGCCGGAATATGGGACAAAAAAGGCCATACTGAAACCACCGTATAATCAGTTCCCGAAACTCCGGAGACTCCGGGTCTCCTCCGTGAAATCCACCGATGTCCGCTGTCCACCACGGGATCCCGCTCATGGCCATGCTGAGTCCTGCACGCACTTGTTTGGTCAGCGATTCAAAGCTTGAGGCGATGTCGCCAGACCACACTGCAGCACCATACCGTTGGCTCCCTGCCCAGGCGGATCTGCAAAGCGTCAGAATCTCTTTTTCACCTGCTTGAGTGAGTCCTTCATGAAACGCTTTCGCATGTTCGAGTGGATAGATGCACCCGACCGCATTTCCCTCACCCAGATAGTAGACTAAATTATCGTGATGCATCGGGTTGATCTCCGGCTCGCAAGCATCTAGCCAGAAAGCTTTGATTCCATGACTCACGTAATTGCTGCGGATTTCATTCCACATAAACTCCCGTGCCCCGGGATGCGTGGAGTCGCACAAGTGCAAATACACGGGACCTTCCGGATGAGTATCAATGAATCGCGAAACCGCAGGGACTCCACGTGCCGTCTTCACCAGAAATCCGCTGTCATGCATCTTCTGGAAATTGGTGCTCACCGCGTTCACGGTTGGCCAGACAGAAACCATAAGAGTCACTCCCATGGCAGCCAGCTCCCGCACCATTGCCGGTGGATCAGGCCACGCGACCGGATCAAATTGCCAGTCCCCCATTGCTGTCCAATGAAAATAATCTATCACAATCACCGAGAGCGGCAACCCACGCCGGTGATACTCCCGGGCGACCGCCATCAACTCATCCTGTGAGCGATAGCGCAACTTGCATTGCCAAAAGCCTTCCGCCCATCTCGGGAACTGCGGCGCATGCCCAGTGGCTTCCGCATAAGCGGCAAGCGTGTCCTTGTAACTTCCTGCTGCCGTGATCCAGCAATCCAATCCCGGCGAAGCTTCCGCAACCCAGCGGGTTCCGTTTTTCGCAAGCTCGACCTGACCGATGGCCGGATTGTTCCATAAAAATCCATACCCCAGGCTGGAAATATAAAACGGAATACTGACTTGCGTGTTTTTCTGCTCCAAAGGAATAACGCATCCTTTTTGGTCAAGAAATCCATGTGGGTGCTGGCCCAAACCGTAAATTCTTTCATCCGGCACCGCCGCAAATTTTGCTTCGATTTTATAAAGTCCGCCTCCTGCAGAAAGGAACGCAGCGACTTTTTCCTGATGCAAAAGCACCTGGTCATCAGAATTTTTCAGGATCCATGTACCATCACTCAGGACCGTGAGATGCGCTTTGCCATTGTGCAGCGTGGCAGATTTTTCCTGCAACTCATGACGCACGCGATATGTTCTGCGAGGCGGCAGCAGTGCCCAATTCTTGTCCGTGATCACACCCGCCGGACCGACGCGGATACGAAAGCTGTCCTTACCCCATGCTTCTGCTTGGAGGAGCATCCCATCATAACGGAGCAGAAGCGCTCCGGCATTCCATTCAAATGGTTGGTGGTTCATAAAGCACGAAACAGACAGGCGTCTTCTGCTATGGAGAGCGGCAGCCTGCCGGCGAATGGGATCGATCCGAGCATCGCATCAGCACAGGCTTCCAGTGCAGCAGGATGGGCGGCATAAGTGCACACAAGGTTTGGCAGCACCGGAATTTCCCAAAGGACGCACGGGCTGCCCAATGCCACACAGGCTACGGGAAAGCCCGAAAAAATCCGAGGCATGTCCAAAGACTGCACTGCATCATAGCTCAGCCGCACGCTATTGCGGCCGGCCTGCGGACCGTTGCGAAACAAGTAAATCACTAGGTCGGTGTATTCTACCGCGTTAAGATAATCTTTGAGACAACTCACTCTCGTCACATTGTAACCGGCACCGAGAAAGCGGCGTTCAAATGCGCATGGCGCCGGCTCCGAAGAGGACTCTTCAACTGGCACCGTGGAGTCCACCACTGCCAGCTTCGCCAATTCAGAGGTTTCCCTCGGCAAATCAAAAATCAACACGCGTGACCCCTCGTCCAGCTTGAGCGGGAAAAGCCCGCCCTGATCGCTCGCGAGAGTCACGGATTTCCTGGCGATCGTTTGCGTGACATCCACGTAACGTTCCGCGAATGCGGCTTCGGCCTGCTCCAGTGCCGGAAGTGAGCCATGGTCTTTATCAATCCCGACTTTTGTTTTCAGCGTGAGGATGCGGCGGACCGACTCCTCGATGCGCTGCTCTGTGATGCGGCCATCATCCAGCGCCCGGAAAAAATACTCGATGGCAGATTCAACTTCCTCGACAAACAACACGACGTCCGATCCCGACTGGATGTTGGCAAATACGACTTCCGCTTCGGAGCGGAAGTGCCCGGCCAATCCACCCATGCCAATAGCATCGGACACTATCAACCCGTCAAATCCCAATTCATGTCGAAGCAGATCGATCTGAATGGCTTTGTCCGCAGTGGCAGGTAAAAACCTGCCTGTCTCCGGGTGGCGTGATGATCTGGCGGTCCATGCTAAATGGCCTGCCATCATACTCCAGACGCCAGCGTTGATGCCGGTGGAGAACACATGACCATACGTTGCGAACCACTCCTCTTCAGACAGTCCGTTGAGGGCGGTCATCACGTGTTGGTCGCGCGAGTCCATGCCATCTCCGGGGAAATGTTTGAGCGTTGCAGCCAATCCATGTTCCTGCATGCCTCTTAAATAGGCGCTCACCAACCGGGCAACACGCCGGGGATCGCTGCCGAATGAGCGGATATTGGTAATCGGGTTATCAGGATTCAGATTCAGGTCGGCGACCGGTGCAAAGCTCCAACGGACACCACAGGCACGGCATTGCAACGCTGCGATCTTACCAGCTTCGTAGGCAAGTTCTGCTGCCTCATCAATATCTGCTATCGCGCCGATGGCCATTGCCGACCCGAGAGCAACTCCTTCATGCGGCGTATTCGGTCCGCACTCACTATCACCGCTGAAGATCATTGGCACTTCACATTCGGCAAGGACCCGCCCGGCCAGCGAATGCAGCTCCCGCCAAGGTTTGCCTGCCATGAATCCACCACCGACTTTATTCTTTACAGCCCGGTCAAATAGATGCTCTTGGGGAATTCTCCCGTCCCAATGGGTCAGCGTGGTGTGAAAAAGCTGCGCGATTTTATCTCTCAGGTTCATCGCGCGGAACGTTTCTTCCACCCAGAGAATGGATGGGTGTTGCATGGGAGAAATGGAAAGTGAGGCGGGCATCTCAACATTGAGATTCACAGAAATTCCGTTTCATTGTCAATAACAGTTGTAACAGTTGAAGGAAAGTGCCACTCTCCACGCACACAATCTCCTCCATGAGTCATATCCCTTCCGACTGGCAATCCGTGCAATCCATCCTGGCCCGGCATGATGCAATTCTGCTGGATCCGCCTCACATGGTGCCTACACCGGATTACCCGGACGGTCCCATTTTAGGCAACGGGGATCTCGGATGTGTGGTCGGCGGCCCGCCGGAGAATCAGACATTTTATCTTTCAAAGAATGATTTCTGGACGGATGGAACCGGGTGGCAAACCAATGAACCTTATTCCGGTTACGTGGTGAGCCCGATTGTGATCGGAGGTGTTACAGTTGCCAGTACCGAGCTGATAGGAGCTTCGTATCATCAGGACTTGGCGCTTTCCAGCGCGATTCTGACTTCGACATTCCGCAAAGAAAACGCCGGCCTGAAGATGGTTTCCCGCGTGGATGCGAATCTAAATCTCTTGTCACTTGCCTTGAAGAATACGGGCAATGAGCCGCTCAAAATCACACTCTGCCTTTGGGCTAAAAAATCCGACGACCCGGACGCGATCTTGCCGACCGAAGCATCGTGCGACGGCGAGACCGCATTTGTCACGCGCAGCACATGGGACCGGGGGCGGTGGGTCAGCCGGGCGGCAATTTTGCTGGATGGGCTCACAGCCGCCGAAGCTCCACAGGTAACAGATGCAGCAGTGAAAGTGGAAATCAGCCTTGCACCCGGCGGGAGCCGTGACCTCATGGCCTATTGCGATGGAGGCATGGATGCAAAGGAGCCGGTAGCTCAGGCGCGGCAGACGCTAGAAAAATTGCATGCCCAACCTGCGGGTCTGGCCTTGCAGCAACATAGCAAGTGGTGGGAAAATTTCTGGATGCTGGCATGGCTGGATCTCGGTGGCGGCACCTTGGAGCGCTTCTGGTACGGATCTCAATACCTGCTGGCATGCACGAACCGGGCCGGGAAAACCGCACCCGGCCTGTTCGGTCCGGCCACCAGTGACCATCCGCGCTGGAACGGGGATTATCATCTGAACTACAACTTCGAGCAACCTTACCAGGGGCTTTACAGCAGCAATCGTCAGGATTTTGCTCACCCGTATTATCAAGCGATCCTGGATTTTCTCCCGGAGTCGTTACGGCGTGCCAGTGAGGATCTCGACCCTGCTCAGAAAGGGGCCTATTACCCTGTAGGGATCGGGCCTGCAGGCATCGTGGTTGCGGATGATTACATGAGTCAAAAATCATGCTCGGTATTTGCTGCGGTCAACTTTCTGTCACATGCTCTACACACCTTGGACCCTGATTTTCTTTCCCGCACAGCTGCACCGCTCTTGTATGCGGTTGCGGACTTCTGGACAGGATTTTTAAAGCATGAGCACGGGCGCTGGCACATCGAAGGCAGCGCTGCCCATGAACACGGAGACCATTTCCGGAACTCAACCTGGGACCTCGCTTTGGTGAAGCATTTTTTCAAATCGCTCATCAAACTCATACCGCTGCTGAGTCCCGATGCACAAACAGCGAGTGTCTGGAAAGATATTGCGGACAATCTGGCAGAGTATCCAGCATCGGAGTTTGATGGCTATCCGGTGCTGGTGGAATCGGAGGACTGCGGACGCTTCAGCCGCACCCACTCTCTGTATACGGCATTCTGGCCGGGAAGCGGCGATTTCGTGATCGGAGGACAATCGGAAAACCGCACGCTCGGGTTTCACACCCTTAGACTCCTTGAGCTTTGGGATCAGGGAAATTCTTTCGTCTGGGCCTACATGGCGGCAGTTCGCACCGGCTACCCGCACATCATGAACAGGCTGGAGGAGCATCTCGCCGACACACGAATGAGATATTGGATGAAAGAGGGCGATCCGCGCAATCCCGACCGCTACTTCGGCGCCGGATGGTGTCGAGGAATCCGGCCGAACCTCACGGTGTGGCACACGCTCGGAGGACTGGAGACCGCGGGCGGCACGGCGATCATTAATGAATCCTTACTCCAGAGCCACGAAGGATTTCTAAGACTGTTTCCGGTGTGGGATCTGAATCGCGATGCGAAGTTTGTAAACCTGCGCACGGAAGGTGCATTTCTTGTCCAGTGCGCATTCACGGCAGGAAAGATCGATCAGCTCATGATCACCAGTGAGCGGGGTGGCAAACTCGCCATTTGGTGCTCAGCGCGAAGTGAGGATTTCCACGCTTTGGAAATTGCCTCGTCCAAAAAACAAGAGCCCGCATGGTCGGATGGCCCGCCGGCAGGAGGAGTTGTGGCAATCTTTCAAACGCGGCCAAATGAGATTTGGGAATTTGTCTCTGCCAACATCCTGCTTCCAACGTGAGTGAATCGAAGAGGGCAAACATGAATGTGTTTCTGCTCGCCGGTCAGTCCAACGCGCACGGCTGGCAATCGAATCCTGCCGACCTGATTCCGGCGAACCGGCATTACCGCGATTCCCCCCACCCCGGAGCCCTTCTGGCCTATCGCCAGCGGAATCTGGCGACTCCCACGGACACGGTGGGTTTGCTGGCTATGCTGGCTCCTCAGTCCGGTGGTTTTGCGGGGAAGTTTAATGGATTCGGGCCTGAGTTGTCCGCCGGGAAAATACTTGCGACTCATCAAGACGGCATAGTGGCACTTTCCAAGTTCGCCATGGGAGGTGCAGGACTGAACACAAATTTCAAAAAAGTTAATCCCACTGATCCCAATCCCGGTCATCACCTCTACGCCAAGATGCTTGCGCATTTTCTTTCCACGCTTACGGAAATCGAGCAACGGGGTTTCATTCCGGACATTCGAGCCATGTTCTGGCTGCAGGGTGAGAGCGACACCGACGTCGCGGCTGGCCTCTACGGGCAAAACATGGAGCAACTCATAGCCGACTTAAGAGCCGATCTGCGAGTTCCAGATATGAAAGTTTTTGTAACGGAGATCAACGGCCACATGCCGGTCCTGCGGGACAACCCGGGTCAGGCAGAGGGCACTGCCACATTAAATGCTGCGTTAGAAACACTGACAACAAAAGATCCACGGGTGCATATCGTAAGAACGATGGACATGCGGGAGGGCTTTGCAGATGGCATTCACTACGAGGCCAATCAAACCATCGAGATCGGGCAACGCTGGGCAGGGGCATACCTGGCCACAATCTCGTGAGGATCAACCTCTGGCCGGACCAGTGGAGTGCCGCACCACGAGTTCCGGTTTCGGCGGCTCCGACAATCCGCCATTACTGTTCGTTTTCTGGAGATGAGAAATCAACTTGTGTGCAAGGAATCGGCCACAAGCGGATAAGCGCTCATTCACAGTGGTAAGTGGCGGGTCCGACAACTGCGCCATGAGCAGGTCGGAGTAACCAACCACGGAAAGATCTTCAGGGATTTTTAATCCGAGAGACCTTGCGGTTCGCATCACGACGAGAGCCATGGGATCATTTGCGCAATAGATGGCAGTTGGAGGCGATGGTGAATCCAGTATTTTGCGGGCAGCGAGAGCGGTGCTTGCAATCTCATAGTCACCGCGAAACACCTTCGGAGAAATGCCGAACTTTTTCATCGCACGCCGGTAGCTTTGCTCGCGATGCAGGCCGGATCCCAGTTCCTGCTTGCCGGAAAGATGGAGAATTTGCCGGTGGCCGAGTTGAACCAAATGACTCACGACCTGCTCAGCTGCTGCGTCGGTGTTAACACGGACCTCGCAGTCCCATCCATCCACCGTGCTTTCGCCAACGACGCCACAATACAGCCCCTGCGCTTTAGCTTCGCGGAAAAGAGGAACCTCTACAGAATGCAGCAATTCATGGCAGGCGATTGCGGCAGGCTTGCTGTCCAGGACTTTCCCTAAAACGTTTCGCCAATTTTCGCTATCCACCGACAATGCTTTCACAAAGTAGTGCGATTCCGAGGCAGTCTCGCTGAATCCGTGCAGGACCTCCGCAATCCATTCCGCTGCAATGTAGGGAGCAAAAAATCCAATGGTCTGAGTGTGCCCGCGCACCATCGCGCGCGCCAGCTGATTAGGCCTGTAGCCAAGACGTGATGCTACTTCCAGCACTTTTTGCCGGGTGGATTCCTTGAGCTTGGTGTCCGCAGGCAGGCGGTTGAGCACAAACGACACCGTCGACACCGCAACTCCTGCCTCACGGGCAACATCGGTGATCGTGATTCGCTTCATCTGGAGCGTAGCTTGCGCCGCAAAAAAAATAATTCAATCCGAATAAATTCTGTTGACTAATAAAAACGTTTTTATTAGGTTGCGGTTGTTCAACAAACCCAGACCCCTCATCCCCATGAAAAAACTAAGTTTCAAACGTCTTCTTGTAACGTCCGCCGGGCTTCTCTTGGCCGGCGTCATTTCATCGCATGCACAGGTCCTCGTCTATGACGCAGCGAACTACAGCATTGTGGACAACGGCAACGGCACTTCCACAGCCAGCTGGATTAATACCGGCTCGGCGGGAAGCACCTACAACTCCACCAACACGCTGGACAATTCTCAGGTCGATGCGTTCCCCACCGTAAATGCCAATGCAACTCCCAACGGAAATTCGACAGTGGGGTTTGGCGTTGGCGCTTTTGGTGGGCGCTTTGCTGCTTTGAATAACACTTTTGCTGTGCCCGCTGAATTCAGTCTGTTTGCAGTGGTGCAAAGCCCCGGTTCGGGTTCCGCACAAGTTCTGTTCGGGGCTGGCAGCGGCACGGGTGGAGCAACCTTTCGACTGGATGGCGGGGACAATTTCCTAACGCTTACCAAACGAAATATTGCCGACGTCGGCACCAGCACATCGGGCTTTGGAACGAGTGCATTTTTTGTGATCGGTTACACTTACAGCAGCACCACAGGAGAATTTAATTTCTATGTCGACGGTGCCAATGTGGGCTCGGGCACAAATACACAAACCTTCGATCAGCCTTGGCAATTGATTGGCACAGGCGTTGGCAATGATCTGCCATTTCTCGGTCAAGTCGCGACAATGCAAATTTATGACTCAGCTTTAAACACCACTCAGGCTGCCGCACTCAACACGACGCTGACCAACACCTATATCGTCCCGGAACCAGCTACAGGTTTGCTTGCAGCACTTGGGTTGGGAATACTTACCGTCTTCCGCCGCCGCCGCTCGAGAATCGCTTAAGCTTCGTTATCAAAAATCATCGAAAAGCCGACAAGGCACTCATCTTGTCGGCTTTTTCGTTGAATGCACCATCGCAATTTCATACCGGAGAATTTCATGTCCCCGCACAAACTCCAATTTAATCAACCTGCCGGAAACTGGATGTCAGAAGGACTTCCAATAGGGAATGGCCGATTGGGTGCAATGGTACTGGGCGGAGTGGACCTCGATGTACTCCAGTTTAATGAGATCACCCTCTGGAACGGAGATCCTCAACCAGTGGAGCGCAAGGATGCTTTAAATTATCTTCCTCAGATCCGTGCGCTTCTCGACCAAGGGAGGCTACCTGAGGCTGAAGCACTTGCCGAGCAATCCGTGACTGTTTCCGGCGAGGGTTTTGGATCCTATCAGGCGTTCGGAGATGTGATCTTCGATTTTATACACCGCGACGCGCCCATGGAAGATTACACCCGCGAGTTAAATCTGCAGGATGGGATTGTGCGTGTGAGTTATCGATGTGGTGGGTGTCGATTTTTGAGAGAAATCTTCGTAAGTCATCCTGATCAAGTCCTGGTCGCGAGGCTTGAGGCATCCATCCCGGGAGAGTTGAGTTTCGAAGTCAAAGGCGCATGTCCGCATCCCTGGTCAACCGCGCAGATAAGTGCAACCGGTCTGCTGGAATGGGAAGGCTCGACCGGACCGGTGGACTTCCTCGCAATGGCCAGTGTTCAACAAAGCGGAGGCGAGTGCGCCGTCAACGCAAAGGGCATCGTGGTGAGCGGCGCAACCACGGCCGTCCTGATCCTGGCAGCGGGAACTTCTTATGAACCAAGGCCGCCGCTGTTCCGGGGGCAGCCACCACGGGCGAACGTCAGGAGCCAGCTTCAATATGCCATGGCCATGGATGCTTTGAGTCTGCGCAAGCGGCACATTCAGGATTTCAATGCCCTTTTCAACAGAGTGGCACTCAGCCTGGATTCGCCGGACGACGTCGGCAAAAATTTCAGTAGTCTCTCTGCTCGAATGGAGCATTTTCAAACCACCAAAAAGGACTCACACCTTTTGGAACTTTTGTTCCACTACGGACGTTATCTTTTGATCAGCTGTTCCCGCGACGGCATGCTGCCCGCCAATTTGCAAGGGCTCTGGAATAACAGCCTTTCGCCAATCTGGCACTGTGACTACCACCTCAATATTAATTTGCAAATGACGTATTGGCCTGTGGGGCCTTGCGCGCTTGATGAGTGCGCTGAACCATTTCTCAACTACATCGACCTGCTCCGCCGGACGGGACGGCGCACAGCCAGGCTTCATTATGGCTGTGCTGGCTGGGTAACCCACTGGGCGAGCAATGCCTGGGGCCGAACAACACCGGGATGGAGTGCCTCCTGGGGATTATTTCATACTGCAACGGCATGGCTGGCTGTACAGGCATGGGATATTTTTACGTTCAAACGCTCGCAAACTCTGCTTGAACAGCGGATCTTCCCGATCCTGAAAGAAACCGCGGAGTTCTATTTTGATTTCCTGCGACCCAATCCGGTCACGGGCTTTCTCGAAAGCTCGCCCTCCGTCTCACCCGAAAATGCCTACCTGCCACATGGCCCGGATCAGCCCGTTTTCATCAGTCGCTCCGCCACGATGGATGTACAAATACTGAGAGAGTTTTTCCGCGCCACACTGAAAGCTTGCGAAATGCTTGAGGATCAATACGCATTTTCTGAACGTTGCAGGAAGGTCTTGAACAGACTGCCCCCCGACCGGGTCGGCACCGATGGGCGCATCCTGGAATGGGAAAGAGAGTATCCTGAAGTGGATATCCACCACCGGCATCTTTCCCATCTTTTTGCATTGCATCCCGGGCATCAGATTTCGCCTGAAACGCCGCTGGCCGCAGCCGCAACGGCTTCCTTAAACCGGCGTGGGGATGATGGAACCGGTTGGAGTAAAGCTGCCAAGGTGAATCTATGGGCACGCCTCGGCGATGGTGATCGTGCGTTGAAATTGCTCAACGAGCAACTCATTCTTATCGATGAAGATGGCGATGTCGATTACCACCACGGCGGGAGTTATGTAAACCTGCTCTGCGCCCATCCTCCATTTCAGATCGATGGAAACATGGGTGCCTGTGCTGCCATTGCCGAGATGCTGCTGCAAAGCCATCAGGCCTTCATTCAGCTGCTTCCGGCACTTCCCTCTGAGTGGGCGGATGGCAGCTTCAAAGGACTGCGTGCGCGCGGAGGCTTTATTGTGGATTGCACGTGGGAGCAGGGCGTGGTGGTGGAATGCAGGATTCATTCAGCTTCGGGGGGTGTATGCCGGGTCTCTGCGCCCAATACATTAGAAATCGATTCAGGAAAAACCTGTCGTGATGAACCCCGAGAGGATTTCTGCCTGAGTTTCGGAACAGAAGTTGGAGAGACAATCCGGTTGATAGCCGCGAGGGTTTCACATGAACTCATTCCAGCAGGAAGGTCATGAGCACGCCTCTCACTTCCCCTCCACGTGCCGGTTGGATGGCAGGCCGTGCGGGTCTCATGGTTCACTGGATCGCACCAGGACCGAAGGCACTTCACGGACCCCGGCTCACCGATCTGAACGCCGCCGTTGACCGGTTCGACATAGAGCGATTCATGGAGGGATTTCTGGACACAGGTGCAAGCTGGCTCATTTTCACCGTCGGGCAGAATACCGGCTGCTATGCGAGTCCAAACAGCATTCTTGACCGGAAGTTACCGGGCCGTACTCCCCGGCGCGATCTTGTTCTGGAAATTGCCGGGGCTGTGAAAAAAGCAGGCAAGTCATTCATTGCCTATCTACCCTGTGAAGTACGGGGTCAATCTGAGGAGATTCATCGCGGATTTGATTGGGAGGTGAAAGATCAGTCTCCTCAATATGCGTTTCAGGATGCCTATCTACCTTTTGTTGAAGAGTATTCTCTGAAGTTCGGCAAACTCTGTGATGGCTGGTGGTTTGATGGCTGTTACCCCTGGGATGCCTTCCCAAACCATCTCATGCAATGGGACCGGTGGTATTCCGCTGCAAGGGCCGGGAATCCCGACTCGGCCATCAGCTTTAACGACGGTTGTTTCTGCGTCGGCAATGATGCGCCCGTGCATAACGGCCAGGATTTTTTATCCGGTGAGGTGGAGGTTTTGCGGGAAGGAGCGGTGCGGGTTGGCAGAGAAATCGACGCACCGCTTTACAATCCGCAATGGCAATACGCCCCAGGCACGAACTGCCTGCTTCATGCGTTGGTGCCAACAGATTGTCTCTGGTGGCATGGTTTTGAGGATCCTTCCTGGGTGGCCGGACACCGGTTCCGTGCGCTGGAACAAAGCAGCGCCGGGGAGTTTGAAACTCCGGCCTACCGGGACGACGAACTGCAAACCACTCTGACGTCCATTCACAACAAGAATGGCGCTGTCACTTTCAATATCGCCGTTTCGCAGGAAGGATTTCTTAATCCGAAATCTGTTGCGCAGTTGAACCGATGCCTTAGCCCATGAATGGGCAGGAAGACGCCAGCGGGTGGCCACAGAGAACTGCCTCGCTGGTGCGGTTAACTTTATGACGCGTCCTCCGTAAGGAGGGTGAGGTAATGGCCAGTGGATTACTATTCCGCATAACCGCTGACTGTTAGTCTCTTCGATCCTAATGGGGAGACCCGGAAGATGAGTTCTCTGAGGCATCCGTTTACTTCGTCCCGTATGTATATATTCCACTCAGGCGACCAGCGTCCCTTGCAATCGGCGATCGTCCTGTCGAGATGACCATTTATGAAACAGGGGTATTCGTTGGCCAGATCGACATAAACGCAATTCTCGAAACCAAAACGCTGTTTCCATTCTCTCAAGAACGTCTTCCAGCACTCAGTAAGTTCACGTAGATTTTGCGATGTGGCGCAAGGGTTCGCCAGCATTCCACGCGCTCAGCGCACAGAGTAATTTACGGGCGAGCATCTTTTCCACAAACTCAATGAGCCATTCTCCCGCAGGTCCTTCGAAAGCTTCCGGCCGATCCCAGGGGTTAAGCGGTTGATTCTGCAGAGCGGGTCTGCTTAGCACTGTCTCAGGCTTGGATAGATCAATCGCATGCGGCATGGGATCGATGCGCAGAGTATTATATCCCCGCTCAACCACCTCATCGAGCACACGGTCATAGTCCTCAAAAGAATCGCCTCGCACATGTCTTGTGAGGAAGGCGAAATCCCACATCACCATGGTTAATCGTTTCGGGCGAAGCCAATTCCTCATATCAAACCCTGTCTGCTGAACAGTCGTTCGAGTCGCAACCCTTGAGCTTTCTTGAACCGGATAATCCATGTCTATGCCTGCTGATCTCAAACTAAGCAAACCACGCCGGTTCGCAGTCCTGTCCCGCGAATTGTGCTGGCCACATGTCGTCGGCAACCGACAATGCCATCCGCACATCGGTGTTGCTTTGATAAAATGAAATCGTAGCTTTTGCTCCGCTCAGAGAAGCTGCCGGAGTCTGCGAAATTCTGCCGACAATTGAAGAAGATGGGGTAAGACAATGATGTACTTGATTGCGGGGGGAGTTCATCTGAGACAAAATTAATTGAACCCCGAAGCGGACGCGGCAACCTCTGCCGATCATCTGGAAAAATCACTCCCCGCGATGGGTGGTGAACCTACATTAGATGTGAAATCCATTGGAAGAGGGAACACTACCTCCGGGTCGAGGAAATCCTATATCCGATACGATCTTGCTCCACTGGAGGGAAGGAAAGTCTCGGCGGCCACTCTCGATCTCACCACGGTGCGGACCCGGTGGGACAAAGACGATGGGATCCTTGATTTTGTGCTGTATGGGCTCAACCGAGGCACTCAGCCTGGCGCAGATAAACTCGGTGAGGACTGGAATGAAAGCGAGATCACCTGGATCAACGCGCCTGCCAATAACACCGACCGCGGGGACGACGTCCTTGAAGGAATAAGCCTAGAGGATGGCGGCGAAGCCCTTGAGATCGCCATGGCAAGCCTCGATTCCACCGGGGGCGATGAACCGGGTGTGGTGCTTCGCTTCGCCGCAGAATCCGGATAATCCCGTAGCGGATGCTGCCGGTCGCCGAGCGCCGGATAATCCGCATGATGCCAGTCGACGAGTGAATAGTAGAGTCCGACCTTGAGTCCGGCTTCGCGCATGGCATCGATCCACTCCCGCACTAGATCCCGCCCGGCGGGTGTGTGCTTGGATGTGTATTTGGTCAGTTCGGAGTCAAACAGGCAAAATCCATCGTGGTGCGGATGTGTTTGGTGAAGCGGTTGGTGAAGCTGGTGGCAGTGCGCACTTCTTCGGCGTGAAGCTCCCCCATAGCTTGCAACCACGCATCGACACGTTCGCGTTCCCCGGTTTTAAAGGTATCCCGCAGTGCCTCGTAAGCGACAAACAGCGGATAAAATTTGTTCTCGTTCACATCGTTTCCGGTGGGCGCATAAACTTCGGACCACGCCAGAATGAAACGCCGCAATGTTTGAGCAACCCTCTCATCCCCGGTGGCCTGCCAGTAAAGCAACAGCGTTGCCACATCCGCCATCTCACGCAGCTTTGCCACAGTGGCAATCCGGCGGGGATCGGTGTTCACCAGCCCTTCATAATGAATGACGCGCAGAGGATGAGACTCCAAATCAATGAGAGCTTCGGCTTCCGTGCGGAGTGCTTCCAACAGAGCGGCGGCTTCCGGATCCTCTGCCACAATCTCACGTAGACGCTCGCGCTGGGCCGCGTTTAAAGGGGGAGTTGCCCGGAAAGAATACTCGCCAGGATCGTCGGACTTTGCCCCGAGATTCAAGGCACTGATGGTAAGGAAGCAGCAGAACGCTATCAGAGTTTGAAAGTGTGATTTCATTAATGATTGTACGGAATACATCCTGCAGCGCCGGGTCCTTTTCTCTTCGAAATGTCACTCATGGCTGAGTGATCCTTAAA
>JBGTCP010000592.1:0-4052 GCA_041748815.1 Chthoniobacterales bacterium | reverse complement strand
GATTGGAACCATCCGCGATGTTGGTCGGTGGCTTCGATGTAGAGGTCGGCTGGGAAATGCAGGGCAGGATTTTGCCGTAGCACGGCCTGATGACTAACGCCGGAATCGATCCACACATCGAGTGTGTCATTGCGGCGGGTCGTGCCTTCGGGTAATCCAAGCTCGGCAGCGATGGTGGCGTCGTCGAGTTCAAACCAAACGTTAGTGCCCCGTTCCGCCACAAGGTCGGCCACTTTGCGGATGAGATCGGCATCGAGGATCGGCTCGCCATCTGTGGCGAAAAATACAGGAAGCGGGACACCCCAGGTACGCTGGCGCGAGATGCACCAGTCGGGACGGGATTCCACAGTTCCATAAATGCGGTTCCGCGCCCAGTGCGGCATCCAATTGACGGAATCGATGGTTTTGAGGGCTTCTTCCTTAAGTCCGTCAAGGCGGATAAAAAATTGCTCCACTGCACGGAAGATGACGGGCGTTTTGGACCGCCAGCAGTGTGGATAGCTGTGCTGATATTCCTCAGCGCCAAGAAGGCGGCCTTCGGATTTGAGGATCTCGAGCACGTCAGCATTTGCGGAAAAAACATATTTGCCAGTCAGCGCAGGCACGCCGGCTTCTTCGGTGAGGCACCCACGGTCATCGACCGGCGAAAGCATGCCAAGATTGTATTCGCGCCCCACACGGTAATCATCCTCACCGTGTCCGGGAGCAATATGCACGCAGCCGCTGCCGGTTTCCAGCGTCACGAAGTCGCCAAGGATGACGCGTGAGCTGCGATCCAGGAAAGGATGTTTGGCCTCGGCGTTTTCAAGCTCTGCTCCGGCGAAAGTGATTTCCGGCGCTTCCTGCGTCGGCGTCCATCCGGTCTTTTCAGTGAAGGTCGCGACGAGTTCCTCGGCAAGGATGAGCTTGCGTGTGTCGGGCGAGTCAGCGTGGGAAAATTCGCGCACTGAGTAAGTGAGGCGGGGGTGCAACGCAATGCCGAGGTTGGCGGGCAGCGTCCATGGAGTGGTCGTCCAGATGACAACCGCGGCCTCGCCGGCAAATTTGCCGGAGGTCAGCGGGAAATCTACATAGATGGACTGAGATGTTTTATCCATGTACTCGATTTCGGCCTCAGCGAGGGCGGTCTGCGCGCCGGTGCTCCAGAAGACTGGTTTGCTGCTTTGGTAAACGAGCCCCTTCTCCACGAGCTTTGCGAAGGACCGCAGGATCTCTGCCTCGTAGGCGGGATCGAGTGTGAGGTAGGGATTCTCCCAATCACCGAGCACTCCGAGGCGGCGGAATTGACGGCGCTGTATGTCGATGAATTGACGCGCGTAGGCCTCGGATTTTTTACGGATCTCAAGAGGGGAAAGTTTGCCGGATTCTTTGACCACTTTGAATTCGATGGGCAGGCCATGGCAATCCCATCCGGGGATGAATGGTGCGCGGTATCCAGCCATCGTCTTCGATTTCACGATGATGTCCTTGAGCGTTTTATTGAGCGCGGTGCCCATATGCACATCGCCGTTCGCGAACGGAGGGCCGTCGTGGAGAATGAATGGCTCGGCGTCTTTGCGGGCGTCCTGGATTTTTTGGTAGAGGCCGCTTTGGTTCCATTGTTCGAGCCGGACGGGCTCGCGTTTGACGAGGTCGCCTTTCATCGGAAATTCCGTGGAAGGCAGCAGCAAGGTGTCTTTGTAATTCGTGGCCATAGTATGAGAAAGGGGGCGAACGTATCACCCCCGCATGCCATGGTCAACGCTCAGGCCGATCGTGGGTGATCGCGCTAATAACGAAGAGGCTCGCGCCAGGAACGCAAAGCACGCCAAGGGTTCAGAAAGAGAGTTTGCACCATGAGCTTACTTCACCCCAACATCTTGGCGGTCTTGGTGATCCTGGCGCGAGCCATTCTGCCGGGGATCACTCAGCTAAATGGCGGAGGCATTCGCGGATCGCCGGCACGATAGGCGGGAGGCACTCGGCGATGGCTTTGGGATTGCCTGGGAGATTAATGATCAATGTGCGGCCCCTTGTGCCAGCTGTGGCGCGGCTCAGGATGGCCGTGGGCACATGGGCAAAGCTCACCGCACGCATCGCCTCTCCAAGTCCGTGAAGTTCTTTTTCCAGAACGCTCATCGTGGCTTCAGGCGTGAAGTCGCGGGCACCCGGACCCGTGCCGCCAGTGGTGATGACGAGGTGGCAGGCAGCGGCGTCGCAGAGGCGGCGCAATGCATCAGCGATCTGAACCGGATCATCCGGGAGGACCTCGGGGACGAATTCGCATTTGCCTCCCCATACCTCACCGAAAACACGCTCGATCTCGGGGCCACTCTGGTCGGCATACACTCCCGCATTTGCCCGGTCGCTGAGTGTCACGCGGCCGACTTTCAGCGGACCGTCGTTGGGAGGGGATGGCATTTGCGGGGCTGCCGGGATCAGTGGCAGTTTTTCTTTGCTGACGACCCGGATTCCATCGATGCACATGGATGGATCGACGGCCTTCATCATGTCATAGAGTGTGAGCGCGGCAACGCTGGCTGCCGTGAGCGCTTCCATTTCTATGCCGGTCTTCGCAGTCGTTCTGGCGGCGGTGAGGATGTGGATATGATCGCTGTGCAGTGTAAAATCCACCGTGACCTGATCGACGGGAAGTGAATGGCAGAGAGGGATGAGTTCGTCGGTGCGTTTAGCTGCCTGGATCCCCGCGATGCGTGCCACCGCAAGCACATCGCCCTTTGGCAATGCCTGATCCCGCAAAAGTTGAAGGGTATCCGGCGAGCAACGGAGGAAGGCTTCGGCCGTGGCAATGCGGCGCGTGACGGACTTGGCTCCGATATCCACCATGTGCGCCTGACCATGAACGTCGAGATGACTAAAGGAATTCATAATGGTAAATAGTGACACGTGCCGGGGCCGGGTGCGACAGGAGATTTTTTTTGATCGGCACCGTTGAAAATGAGTGCGTTTGCGGTCGCCAGCGGAGAGAGGTCACCGGAATGTTTCCATGCAATGGGTTGGATGGAGTGATCGAGCGAGATTCTCGCAGGCGACCAGGTTGGGCGTCCGTCGCCGTGCGGGTCGAGGAGATCTCCGTGTATGGTGGCCGATTCTAAGGAAGCTGCGGGTGTGCCCATCAGCCGGGCTAACGCACGACGTACAAATGCATGGTAACACACGAAGTGGGAAAGGGGATTGCCGGGCAGACCGAAGGCGAGTTGGTGGCCACGGGTCGCAAAGATCATCGGCCTTCCGGGTCGGCTGTTGATTTGAGAAAAATGGATGGAGAAGCCGGATTCTGTCAGCGCCTGCAGCGTGTGGTCGCGGTCACCGGGGCCGGACCCGCCGGAAATGAGAAGGAGGTCGCCGGTGAAGCTTGCGACGACTTCCGAGAGTAGGGAGGGATCGTCGCCGGTGTGCTGGATGGATGATGGGATGTTCGCTTCGTTCAATAACGCGGAGATCATGGGTCCGTTGCTGTCGCGGATTTTGCCGGGTTGAAGAGGGAAGCCCGCCGGGACCACTTCGCCGCCGGTCACGAGGTGGAGGGCGGTCGGATGGCGCCGGACTTGGAGCTGTTGGATTTCAGCGGAAGCTAAAAGAGCCAGGGCCCCGGCTGTGATGCGGGTTCCTGCCGGGATGAGGGGTGTGTTTTGTTGGAATGCACTGCCACGCGGGCGTATGTTTTCTCTAGGCTTCCACGGGCGTGCGGAGCCAACGCTGCTGCCATCGAGAATGCAGTCCTCCTGTTTCAGAACAGCCAGTGTTCCATCGGGGATGGGGGCGCCCGTGAGGATGCGGGTGCATTGATCCGGTCGGAGTGGCAAGGATGGCATGTCGCCAGCAAAAACTGTTTCGATGATTTGCCAGGTGTTGTTTTGGGATTCTGCAATCGCGTAGCCGTCCATAGCGCTTTGGTGAAACGGCGGCTGGTCACAGGCGGCGAAGGCGGGAGCTGCGAGCACGCGGTGGAGAGAAGCATGGGACGGGATAAGTTCGGCAGTGAGGGGGCGTGTGTGTGAATCGATGCACTCCCAGACATCGGAGATGGATTGGAGAGCTGCGTTCTGAGT
>JBGTCP010000591.1:0-4118 GCA_041748815.1 Chthoniobacterales bacterium | reverse complement strand
CATGCTGAATGCGACCGTTGGGATAAAGCAAACGCATGCCCACCGCTCCGATCTTCGGGCGTTGTCCGTGTTCTGCAAGCGCTTCGATCCACCCGGCATCGGTGACCTCGGTGTCATTATTAAGGAAAATTAACCACTCGTTGTCCACCATCTCGACAGCCTGGTTGTGCATCGCAGCATAATTAAAGGGCCCATCAATGCGCAACACCTTGTGCCCGCAATTTGCCAGATAATCCAGCGTGGCGGGATCAGTGCTGCCATTGTCGAGAATCAGGATCTCGTAGTTTTCATAGCTTGTTAGCGTTACGACACTGTCAATACAACGGCTCAGGAGCTGGAGCCTGTCCCGTGTGGGAATCAAAATAGTAACCCTGCGCCGCATGAGCAGCGGACGTTGGACACGCACCCTGTTCAGCTCCGGCAAATGTTTGACCCACACCGGTTCATCCCGGCGTTGAAATTCCTCCTCCAATGCCGCCGCGAGGTCCGCAGCTGATGCCTGCCCGGCGTCACGGCAAACATGGAGCAGTAATTTCCGGATGTGAAACGGTGGAGTCGAAGCTGTGTGTCCAAGTGCCAGTGCTGCCTGATAATGTCGGCCGGATGCAATCCACTCCCGGCATCGGGGGATAGTCTCCACAGCTTTGCCGAAGAAAACCACCGCGCGCCCCACCGCATCCATGCTTTCCATCAGCTCCGGTGACCAGTCCGGTTTGAGGAAAGGATCATCAAACTGATCTCCGCTACTATTCACCCTTCCTTCATCCGCAAAAATAAAGGGCGCGTCGGGATGCGCGATCGCCGCTGCGGCAAACTCAACCAGCGCATGCGGTTCCAAACGATCTCCGCTTCCGAGGTAAAGAAACAGGGACACCGGCGCGTCGACTCCATTGCCGGAGATCGCAATACGACCAGCATTGCCCGTCAATTCCCAGTGCGGATATGGCTGGTCTTTCAGGAATTGCTCGAGGCCGGGATTCTCACCGTCGATGAAAATCCGAAAGCATGCGGCGTTCGTTGGCAGAATGGCAATTTGTTGCAGCAGTGCCTCCCGGGTTGGTCTTGACCGGGCTAGGAATTCATCGAACCCCTCAGCGTCCAGCAATACACTCCGGCCACGATTGTACCTGGAGCTGAACCACTCGTCGAAGCCATGAAATAACTTATCAACGGGCGGATATCCCGTTGCCTTGCGGCCTGAGAGAAGCTGCGGAATGTTTGCAGCGCGCCAGCGACTGGAGGCATAGAGCCTCGTTTGCGCATCGCGGATCTGGTGCAGCTTCCTCACAACGTAATCCCGTTCCTTAGCCAAAGATGCAGCCATTTTGAAGGCCCGGCGCACAGCCATGTGCAGGTCGTGAGCCTCCTCAGGGGTCATTAGTGCGGAATCCGAATCCTGTTGTGATGAAAGTTCCTCGCTGTGGACAGGAGTGACGAAACCCGGCACCACGGGTGTGGCTTTTTTAACCACCAACGGAAGTGGAAGCACTCGCAAGTCCGGTCGCCATGCTTCGAAGAGTTCCTTCAGTTTGGCAGCTACTGCGGCATTTTGGGTCGACACATCCTGAAATTCCCCATCCGGTGTTGAGCAATCAAAAAGGTAGTCCCCTCGTTTTAATCTCCGCCCGTCCAGCCACGGAAGACCGTCCTCGAAGCAGACCAGCAGTTTCCAGGGATGTTGATAAATGACACAGTACAAACCCTGCATTCCCACTGCAAACGCTGGTTCCTGAGCACTCGTCGTGGCATCAATCCGCCGGCGCGATCGACCGCTCAGCAGATCGCCGCCATCCAGTCCACAGAGATCCAGAATCCATCCAGCAACATGCCGCGACTCGGCGGGATCGTGAATCAACGTGCCCGCTGGAAGTCTGCATCCAACCGCAGGCTTAATCAGCAGCGGCACCCGCAGAACCGCTTCGACCGGGCTATGGTGCTCAAAATTCAGCCCGTCGCCGCAAAGGCATTCGCCATGTGGCGACGTAAAAACCAGGCAGCTCTCATCCCATACCCCCCGGTCGCGAAGCGCATCCCGGAAACGCCCAAGTGCCAAGTCCAGTGCCTTGATCGTCGCCGCATACATCGCCTCCGGGTATCTGGAATCCACTACGTCCTTCAGCCATCCCAGCAAATGCGATTCCGAGACATGCAAGCGCTTGTGCAACACTTCCAGAAACTCCACGATCCCGGCAGAAACCTGGCCGGCGCGCAACGCGGAGGTTTCTTCCCTCAACCACTCCAGCAATTGCAGAAAGCCGCGTCTACCATGACCCGCCGGAAACAACCCTGGCAAATGGAAGCTCAGGTCCGGACCACTTGACGTCAAACCGGTGAGCGCCCGCACCGTATCCTCCAACCGCTGAATCAACGACACGGGCACTACCCCGCGCCGCAGGTCGTCCATACACGCTGTGAGCTCAAGTGAGCTTTCGATAGCGTGCACTCTTGCCACTTGTTCGGGCCGGTGCCGGTTTGCTGGATCTGCCGGGTTCCCGGTATAAAATTCCTCAGCCAGCGACTTATCCGGTAACGATGGAGGGTGCGGATCAAAAATTTGAAGCCAGATAAACTGGGGTTGCGACCAATCCAATTCCTTGAGCAAGGCCAGCGCACGATCAACACTCAGCGCTGCATTTTGGGCCGGATTCACCACGCAGTGGACAAACCGGTCAAACAAGCGCGCGAGCGGCTCATCCTCGGCGGTAAACTCCAACTCCCCGGAAACGAGCGAAGTCTGATAACCCTGCGCTTTGAGCAAAGTGACCAGATTTGGCAGATGCTGTGGAAACCGCCCCCACTCCGCAACCACGCCGGTTTCATCTGGCAGACGACCGGTGAGGAGTGAAATCTGCGATGCCAGCGTGGCATCCGAGTTGGACCTTGCATGAACAAATCGAATTCCCTCGGTCCCAAGCAAATCAATATTGGGAGTGAGTACCTTTGTGCTTCCGTAGCAGCTCAAATGATCCCTGCGCAATGCATCGGCGGTCACAAGGATCACATGCGGATGTTTTGCCTTCGGTCCCGACGCGGCTGCGTGCTGGCAAATGACCTCAGCGGTTGCCGAAATCAGCCGCGGCTCCGCCCATCCCATCCATGCGTAGGAAGAACCACCGCTCAGCGTGCGGGTCTGAAATCCAACCCGCACAGGCTGCCCTCCGAACTCCGACAAATCCACCGAGCACTCGCTCCACGCTCTGTGAGCGGGATTTTTACGTGGAGCTTGAGTGATTGAAAACATTTGCCGGGGGGTGCCATCCGGGGGAAGCACCCACAGAATGAATTCATGTTCACCATCCATTAGCTCCCAACTCACAGGGCTGCTGCCGACGGCAAACTCGAGACAGGCCATTGGAGGCAGCTTCACCTCCGGCCACCAAAATAACGAAGGAGGATGTTGGAAAACACAGTTGCGAGCATCCCGGCAAATCAAAAACCTCTGCACCTCCGGTGGTTTGCAACCATCGGCGACCTCGATTTTATCGAACAACGAAATTAAATTCTGTACCATGTGGATGCTGCCATTTTTCCGCGCACGTCTATTCAGCAAGAATCTCCTGATAATGAAATAGCATTCTTTGAGCAAACTGTTCAGCCGTTGGCGCTTCCGCCTCTGCCGGCCGATATCGCGAGGTCTCAAGGAGAACAGCATTCAACCATTCGCGCCAGGCCTCTGGCGTGGATTCGGGAATGATCCATCCAAACCGATGATCGGAGTCATGGGAGCAGAGTCCACCGATGTCATGAGCGGCCACCGGGATCCCGCAATAGCGCGCTTCTTTAAAAACCAATGGCCCGTTTTCATCCCACAAGGAAGGGAATACCAACGCATCACACCACTGATAGTGCAGCTCCAACGCCTCGGGCGCACATCGCCCCGCCCACTGGATACGGCCATCCATCCCGCTTGACTGCTGCAAATCCGCGCAGTATTGCCCGCCCGATGCGGGGTCTCCGATGATTCGTAACTCGACGGCCGCAGCAGGCGCGGCCAGTATGGCCTCGATCACCAGATGCACTCCTTTGTGGCGCAAGAGAGTTCCTACAAACAACAGCTTGAGGGGCGACGCCACATCCCTCGATGGCTGCAAGAGACGTTGTGTGCGGGCCGACTCCAG
>JBGTCP010000590.1:0-6001 GCA_041748815.1 Chthoniobacterales bacterium | reverse complement strand
TTCGCAGCATTCTTTGCTGACCCACGTTTCGCAAGGGAAAATCGATAGCATCGCGTGTGCTGGGAGCAGGTCCGCTTGACATGTCGCAGCGGATATTCAAAAATTATCCCTCACCTTCCACTGAAAAACCTATTATGAGCGAAGCCAATCCATCATCCTCGCCTGATCCATCAACCCCGCCTCCTGCGACTCCCGGGACACCCGCACCCACCGTCGAGCTGCAATCCGACGCAGCGGCGCCTGACAGCGCATCCAGTTCGGAATTGCCACCCACACTGGCTGCGGGACTGGCCGCAGTTTTTCCGTTAATCGGAGGGATTGTCTTTTTTATATTGGAAAAAAAGAACGCTTTCGTCCGTTTTTATGCACTTCAATCGATTTATTTTGGTATCGCGGGAATAGTTTTCTCCGTCGTGCTCAGCATCATTACTATGATTCCGTTCATCGGTTGGATAGTGGGGCCATTGCTGTGGGTGTTGGTCATGTTGGGAATGACCGTCCTCTGGCTCATCAACCTCTTCAAAGCATTCTCCGGGGTGGAGTGGGAGATGCCGATTGTTGGGAAAATGGTGCGTGACCAGCTGGCCAGAACGCCTTAAATTTCTGCCATGGCACAAGGATCCACTGGCAACGTGATCGCCGCATTGGCGAGTTTTTTCATCCCCGGCCTTGGGCAATTGCTCCAAGGCCGGGTGATCGCTGCGATTTTTTATTTCCTGCTCTTCGTTGCGCTCTGGGTTATCACTTTCACGTTTGCCGGATGGATCGGCAACGTAATCGCCTGCATTGATGCGGCCTTGTGGAAACGCAAAGCCTGACGTCCTAACTGCAGGGCTCACAATCATGAGCGGCTTCTCCGACCCGATTGACTATTTGGCCGATGCCGATCCCGGCACGGTGCTCTATGCCTTCGCGAATGATGAGGATTTGTGGATCGAATATCTGATCCGTGAAACCAACGACGTCATTGCGCAAATCCAGGAGCATCCCGAGTTGCAGATCCGCGCGGGCACCATCGAAGAAGGGGGAGTGCATGTGGTGGTGGTTGCGCTCGGATTCGCCGGAGGCAGATTTATTTTTCCATCGTTTTGGAATTATTTTAATGAGCCGTCCAATCCCGACGACGGCAACATTTTCGACCACATGGCCGATGGAGATAATGAAATCGCGGTGAAGTTTGTGGGTGACCGTGGCAAGGTGCGCGGCGTGATCCCGATCCGTCATCCGCTTGGCGGATTTTTTCAGAAAGCACGGGCCAACATTCAAAAAATGGTGCCTTGGCATGAAGAAGATTTCCGTGCAGCCGTCTGGAGCGTGATGGAAGAATGCGGAACGCCAACAGAAATCTGGAACAAACTCGGAGCGTGAATCGAACCTGGTTTGTGCACTCAGCCTGATTTTAAGCGGTTCGCCTGCAGTTCCGCATTGACATGTTTCTGTGAAATCCTTTCTGTACAGACACAGAAAGCTCTGCCCCCATCAAACCCCTCTGGGTCAAAATATCGGGCTGACTAAACTTTCTTTTCCACATCATAAAAAAAAACCAACAATACAACGAACCTCACTATGAACAAAGCAGCACTCATCGAACTCATTCAGAAAAACCTAGGCAAAGACGTCTCCAAAGCAGAAGCGGAGCGCGCGCTCAACGCAGTGCTTGAGGGGATCAAAGCCGGCGTCAAGAAGCACAAATCCGTTCAGCTGATCGGCTTCGGCACCTTCAAGGTTGCTGAGCGCAAAGCCCGCAACGGCATAAATCCAAAGACCGGTGAGAAGATCAAAATCAAGAAATCCAAGTCCGCGAAATTCTCCGCAGGCAAGGCGTTCAAAGATATGCTCTAATCCCGCCAGACGAATCATGGACCCGTTTGGCACCCGCTGCTAAACGGGTCTTTTTTTTGCACTGAGCCGCCCGGTAATTATTTTCCGTCAGCCAAGATTATCGTTGGCAGAAGTTTAGAGATCGTGAAAGTTAGCGAATTCCCATGGACCCAATCATCAGTTTACTCAAACAGGACGCAAAAACACCCGTCGAAGACATTGCCCGGCAACTCGATTGCACCGAGGCGGAGGTGCGCGAGCGCATTGAGACACTGGAAGTAGCAGGCATCATCCTTGGCTACACAGCCATCATTGATGCCGAGAAGCTGGCGAACGGCCATGTGACAGCCGTGATTGAAGTGCGCATCACACCGGAGCGCGGGGGCGGTTTCGACCGGCTTGCCAGCAGGATAGCTCAGTTTGATCAGGTGAGCGGATGTTATCTCATGAGCGGCGGGTATGATCTGCTGGTCATGGTCGAGGGTGACAGTTTGAGTGAGGTTGCCCGCTTCATCTCCGAAAAACTCAGCACCATTGAGGGTGTGATTTCGACGGCTACGCATTTCCGGTTGAAGTGCTACAAAGAAAATGGCGTGCTAGTGCATCAGGACACCAGCTACCGCAGGCTCGCAATCACTCCTTGATGTCAACTTATCTGGCATCCGCTCGCTGGCTGCCGCATTTTTAACTTTCCGTGAGTTTAGATCAAAAAATTGCCCGTCATGTGCGCGATATCCCGCGCTCAGGAATCCGGGATTTCTTCGAAGTGGTGCAGTCGATGCGTGATGTGATATCGCTCGGCATCGGTGAGCCGGATTTCGTAACCCCGTGGCATATCCGCGAGGCGGCGATTTATTCGCTGGAGAAAGGGCACACCGGTTACACCTCCAATCTAGGTCAGCCAAAACTGCGTGAGGCCATTTCTGCCTACGTGGAGCGTCGTTACGGCATGCGCTATGATGCCGCCACCGAGATCCTTGTCGCCGTGGGTGTCTCCGAGGCGTTGGACATCGCGCTGCGTGCGCTGTTGGACGATGGTGATGAGGTCATTTATCACGAGCCATGTTACGTTTCCTACAGTCCAAGTATCAAGCTAGCCAAGGGAGTGCCGGTGGCTGTGGAGACGCGTGTTGAGAATGGCTTTAGTATAACGGCTGATGCGTTGGAAGCTGCGATCACGCCGCGCACCAAAGCAGTGATGCTCAATTTCCCCACGAACCCGACCGGTGCAACACTGCTCGGAGAAGAGTTGCGACGCATTGCCGCCCTCTGCGTGAAATATGATCTGGTCGTATTGACCGATGAGATTTATTCGGAGCTCATTTACGATAACTCGGTGCATGAATCCATCGCCGCACTTCCGGGGATGCGCGAGCGCACGGTGTATTTCAACGGAGTGTCCAAAGCATTTGCCATGACGGGTTTTCGTGTGGGTTATGCATGCGCACCACCAGTGCTTACGGAAGCAATGATGCGCATTCACCAATACTCGATCCTCTGTGCTCCGATCACAAGCCAGGAAGCCGCAGTCGAAGCGCTCGAAAACGGTGCTCAGGATGTCGAGCGCATGCGAGGGGAATATCAGCTCCGCCGGAACTACATCGTCGGCGCACTCGAGGAAATGGGCCTGCCCTGTCTCAAACCACTGGGATCCTTTTATGTGTTCCCCGATGTCCGGGCAACCCGCCTGACCAGCAAGGATTTCGCCCTACGCCTGCTCCGGGAGCACAAAGTCGCTGTAGTTCCCGGCACAGCTTTCGGTGCCTGCGGTGAAGGTTATGTGCGTTGCAGCTACGCCACCGGCATGCAGCAGATCAAACTTGCAATGACCGAGATGCGCAAGTTCCTAGCCACGCTGTGAGGCTAGCTAGCGTAGCGATAGACCCGCGTTCCACACCCCGTTGCTCATCATGCAAAGGGGCACGGCTCCCTGCGGACTTCCAAACTTAAAATCAACAGAGCTGAATTTGTTGCAATGCGAGCACTGACCCGAATGGCGTTAACTTAAGCCCAGAATGGGCTGAATCCTATGGCCCAGGGTACGTCCGGTCTCAGCCAGACTCACTCTGGGACTACGAACAAAAACACGGCCCTGCCCAGTATGGGCAGTATCCCCAAAACCGGCCTTAAGTTAACGCCATTCAGGACTGACCCTAGGCTGATTCCTAAACCTAGGGTTTATGCTGATTCCTCTCGGTATCGGTAGGGCAGGTTCTGGTGGAGCGGGTCGGGAATGACCTCAGGGTGGACGTGCCCAATAATTTGCTCCGGTGGGATGGGCTGGTGGAGGATGAACGCCCAATTGAATAAAGAGGGCTCGGTTCGATGACGGTCATCCTCCCATGTAGCTTCGTGCAGATACCGAGCAAGATCCCGCAACTGGTTTGGCGGGATGTGCGATAATGGGAGACGAATTCGAACGACTGTCGGGATGCCGTAGCACTTAAGAACTTGCCGGTAATCGAACCCGTGTTCTCGCGTGAGTGAAGCACCGATGCCACAAAGGTGCTCGCTACCGTAAATCATGTAGTGGCCGCAATAGCGTATGAGTTCGCGGTCGTCGACGACGACATAGAGTTTGCCGTGGTCTAGACGGCTGATCGAAGTAATTGCGGCGGTGAGTGCTTGCTCTGTGATTGGAGGCACGTGAGGCGAAAGGAAAACCTCGCGCGCGATACGGTTAAGCTCGTCAAGATCAGAAGATCGGAGACCATCAGAGTAGTAGGAAGCGACGTCTCGGGGACGGCAACCGTGAAAGACGATAAAAGCGTCGTGTGAAATGATTAATTTAAGAAGCGCGTTGATTGACGGGCGCCGACGGTGAGCCGTAAACCACGCCCACCAGTCGGGCGAATTCCAGACGAAGTCTTTCATGATATCGCATCTAGTGGACTTACGTCTGTCACAGTCGAGCGTATAGCGCGTTGGCTGGATGGTATGGTTAGCCTTTTGCCATTTCTTTTATTTTAGTAACCTGGACGGGATTCCACTCCAAGCTAATGTCATAGTAAGGATTGATAACTACACCAAAATTATTCTGACTCCCTAGAATTAGGTCGCCTGCACCAATACTTACGGCATACCTAAAATCAGGAAACTGGTCATAGGTGGGCTTCAATCTCGACTCGTGTGAGTAAAAGCAGAGACATGTATATTCCGGATAAGTAATGGTAAAAAGAGTTGGATTCTGAATGAGCGAATTGCCCTTTTCTGTTCTTTGAAATTGACCCGCAGGGACAGCTACGTAGGCGGTTGACTTCAGGAAATATTCTATGAATTTCGGTGTGGGAAGTTCACGATTCCTTACGGCTATGATCGCCTTCTCAAGATCATTCTTAGGCTCATCGAAAATGCCCGGATTTCCTTTGCCCGGGGGAATAGGTGCGGGTGAAGGTTGCTTTGTTTCATCTTTTTTTCTGCCAAATCCAAACATGTTGGTTCCTTTCTGATTTCTCTGGCTAACGTCGGTGATCTGCCACGGAGCGAAGCGGAGTTGGCAGAATCACATGGTTAGACCCTTTATTTACCGTGTGATATCGCATGGGTCAAGCGTGTTAAAACCTCGCCTCCGGCGATTTCCTTTTTTTGAAGACTTTCAACCACGGATAGCACAGATAACCACGGATAGAGGAAGGAGCCAGAGGGGAAAATCTGTGTTAGCTTTTCTTAGGTTTCCTCTTTTCATATGGAATCAACGAGTTGAAGTAATCTAAAAGGGCTTTTGCTTCAGGCTTACTTGTGTCAAAGCCATACCAGCTTGCATGGAATGGCGGTATCTCCACGTAAAAGTTGGAGCAATGAAAACAAACCGAGGTTTCAAAGAGGAGTGTCGATCCACGATAGAATCTCACCCCATAGGCCGGGTCGTGGCACAGTGCTTGATATTCCCATCCAAAAGTTTGAGATCTCCACAAAGTAGCCAATTTCTGTGTTTCTTCTTTCGGCAGGATTTTGGACTCAACGATCGTGGACAGAGAGCTTCCGTATCCTTTGATCGGAAACCCTTCCTTTGGTTTATTTTTCTCATCCCAAGTTAAGCCTGCCAACAAGTGTAATTCAGCTCTATCGGGAGTCGGGAGTCCTGTCGTCGATCTGTAAGCGCGATAGTCAAGGTATCCCTGTAGAGCGTATGGATAAGCGAAATAGCCACCGACACCTAATCCGATCAAAGAAAATGCGG
>JBGTCP010000589.1:0-2172 GCA_041748815.1 Chthoniobacterales bacterium | reverse complement strand
ATTGGCCCGCACTTTTTCAATCTCCTCTTTAAGTTTGGTGATGCGGTCGCGAATGAGTCGGCGGTCGGTCTCGATCTGACGTTCACCTTCACCGCGTGCGCCAACTCCGCCGCCTTGCCGGTCCAAGTGCGTCCATGCGCGCTTGAGGCGCGGCATCGAGTATTGCATGCGTGCGAGGTCAACTTGCAGGCGGGCTTCTTTGGTTTGTGCCCGGCTGGCAAAAATGTCGATGATGACTTCCTGGCGGTCAATCACTGCGATGTTGGTGAGGAGAGTTTCCCAATTGCGCTGCTGCGCGGGCGAGAGGGCGTTGTCGAAAATCATGACATCGGCATTGCAATCGAGTGCGGCGAGGTGCAATTCCTCGGCTTTGCCTTTGCCAACAAGGAGCTTGGCATTGGGCTGGGGGACACGCACGCATCGGCGCTGGACCACGGGGATGCCAAGCGTATCGACGAGGGCTTCGAGTTCTTCAAGAAGACTTTCGGAGTGGTCTTCGCCTTCTTTGCGCGAATAAACGGAGACGAGCATCGCGCGCTCGACCATTTTGGATTTTTCTTTGATCTCAAACATAGGGAGGAATGTGCGGCTCAGGCGTTGGCCTGCAGTGCTGACGCGATGCGGGCCGGGTCCGCATTCTCCGCTTCGACGAGGCGGAGGAAATCGAGTGGATGGATTGCGTGTTCCTTGAAGAATTTGCGGTCGCCGCCGCAGCCGTACATGATATCGGAGTTGAGTTCGCCGCGCAGGAAGTGGTGGGCTTTGCGGGTGATGCGCGGCAGCCACGGGATGCCATCGATCTCGTCCGTTTTGGCAGGCAGGTCGGATGGCTGGATGCTGGTGCTGGAGCCGACGCCTTTTTGGGTGTTGAGAAAATATTCGCGGCGGGTGGTGAGCAAGGTGTGCGCAATTTCGTAGGGCGGTTCGCCGTGGCGGTGGAAATCATCGGCAAAGTCGTAAAACTGCACGGGACTGATTCCATTGGCTTCGAGCACGGCAAGGTCCGCTTCCTCGAAAATTTCTTCCCATCCATCCGCGCCGTCCCGGACTTTTTCCAGGGCTACGTTGTAGAGTCTGCGGCATTCGTTATCCCATTCGGTATTTTTCATCCTGTGTAGTATATGCAATGTGCCGGGTTTGTCGCCCGATTTCCGGTGGGCGTGTTTTTAAATGACAAACTCGAGCGCTTCCGGCGGGCCGCCGAGGTGGGCAAGGTCTTCCAGTGTGACTCCGCTCATGTGGGTATCGATCCGGCGTTTGAGTTCCAGCATGGAGAGTCGCACGGAGCAATGCGCGGGGTCGGGGCAACTGCACGGGACGGGCGATGATTCGATGGTGCAGGGGACAGGGCAAATCGGGCCGTCCATGAGCGTGACCACTTCGAGGAGGGAAATGTCACGGGGCAGCCTGGCGAGTGTGTAGCCGCCGTGCATCCCGCGTTTGCTGGTGACCAAGCCGCCATGGCGCAGGCTCAGGAGGATTTGCTCGAGAAATTTCACGGGGATTTGCTCGTTCTTCGAAAGGTCATGAATCTGGCAAAAATCACGACTCTGATTTTGGATCAGGTGCATGAGCGCACGGAGGGCATATTCGGATTTTTTGCTGAGCTTCATTTGTCGAGTGCAGCAGTAGGGATTATCAGGGCGTGATTGTCAATGCAGCGGATGCAGTGCAATGGCTACAAAAAGGAGCAAGCTCGCGCTAAGTCCGCGAAGTACGCCAAGGAGTCAGAAAACCAGGGATTCGATGGTTTCAGGGAGGCACATCTTGTCCTTATTCGTACTCAAGATAGTCCTCGTTTTATCTTTGAGCTCGCCCGTTTTGAACTCCTCAAAAGCGGCTGGCACATAATATCGAAGCCTTTGGATCGCTGGTCCTGTGCGCCAAACATGATCGTTTTCCAATAAGTCCCTAATCCAGACTTCCTCCAATTCTTGCACTGTCAAACCGCCCTAATCTTCTGGATTTCAATATGAGTTTAGAGTTATTTCGGCTCGCCAGGAGTAAGGGGTTTGTCAGCTGCATTTCGTTCGTGATTTTGTTTTATATTAAAATTAGTGATTTTTCCGTGGTCATCGCGATTCAGGAATATCTCGTGCAGACCGTCGCCGGAACTGTCCGCAACTGCAAAGCGGACGTCTGCGAGAGCAGTGGCTTCCTCGTGCCACAAAA
>JBGTCP010000588.1:0-4756 GCA_041748815.1 Chthoniobacterales bacterium | reverse complement strand
ACATGCGCAGAGAGTCTGCCCGCGAGTTTCCGCAACTGATCCAAGCCTTAGCCGAGACCTTAGAGACCTTCGAACCTGATCAATGCAAAAACTTCTTCAAGCATAGTCAATATGCGACAAACTAAACCGAAAATGCTCTAGTGGAAGTGAGCGGAAATGCGACCGGAAACATCGCCTACTCGAGGACGGAAAACAGCCGAAAAAAGTACCAGCCCCATGAATCATAATCCAACCAATAGTTTGAAGCCAAATTATACTGTTCATTGGCCTTGAGATTCCAGAAAGCAGTCAAGCGACACTGGTGGAGCTGGAGGAGCAACGTCACTTAGTCTCCCTGCGGATCAACGGCTGTTTCTTGCCAAAACTCTCATCGAGAGCGTGGATGGGACAGAGGAGTCCAGCGTGTCTACAACATCGAGCGCAATGTAGTGCTGGTCGAAGAAAGCGGCGAAAGCCGGGAGTTGCCTTACGTGACAGTTCCCGTACTTTTTGAGGTGGATACCGCCGGGCTCCTGGATGCGAGTCGCGCATGGCTCTCGAACAAACCGCTTCCGTCATCACGGGAATCCTGCAAACAGAACCGAATGCGCTTTTTGTCATCGAGGGGCACACCAGCACAGAGGGCGGGGAGGAGCATAATATGAATCTCTCCATCGAGCGTGCAAAACGTATCCACGCTGAACTCACACAACGCTACGGCGTGCCGCCATCAGCCCTCAGAGCCCACGGCTACGGTCAGAATTTCCCGATGTATCCAGGCGGCACAGAACGCCAACTCCAACAAGACCGCCGCGTGCTTGTTGTCCGCACACGGTAGGTTCACACCCCATAGTAATACTCCGCAGGAGGCCTTAAGTTAAAAGTCATGAACATTATAATCATACTCATTGTGCTTCTGCTGCTCTTTGGCGGTGGTGGCTTCTTCCTGGGCGGTCCTGCATTTGGCGGCGGTGCATTGGGACTCATTCTCCTGATTGCCCTGGTCGTCTATTTCATGGGCGGTTTTCGAGGACGTTCCTAAACCTCCGCAGCAGGTTGCTCTGTTTTGCGAGGTTATCACCTCAGGCCACGGCTTCCCTGCTGACGTGCGAAAGTCGCAGCTTGGATCGAAAAAGATTACCACTGGCAGGTAACCTCGGATTACCATAGCCAAGCGCTTCGCCGCAGGCCTCCCGCAAAACGCCCACGAATTGATCAGAGACTTTGGTGAGCAACTCACCGGCAAATCCGGCGGAGCACTCGGCGAAGGTGTGACACTGAGCGTCCTCATCAGCCTCTGGAGCGCCAACAAAGGAACGCAAGCTGTCTTCGAGGGTCTCAATATCTCCTACGGCGAACAAGACAGCCGCGGCTTCCTCAAAAAAAACGCCATCACCCTGCTGGCCACCCTCCTCGCGCTCCTTACCGGAATCGTGGCCTATGGCGCCCATCGTCGGGTTCCCTGCCGTCACCGGCATGCTCGCCGTGCCTGATTGCCCTTTTGAGAGACTGGCGGCTACACAGCGCCCGCTCCGCCGGGCTGGAGCACGACCTTGATGCAGCCGTCCTCCTTATTTTCAAATTTCTCGTAGGCCTCTGGCGCCTGCTCCAGCGGCACCCGGTGCGTGATGACAAACGATGGATCGATTTCCTTGTCTTCGATCTTCTTCAGAAGCGGTTTCATGTACCGTTGCATGTGAGTCTGACCGCTGCGGATCGTCAGCCCCTTGTTCACCACGGCGCCGAAAGGAAGCTTGTCGACCATCGCAATATAAACTCCCGGCACTGAAAGCGTCCCACCCTTGCGGCAGCACATAATTGCTTCGCGAAGCACGTGAGCTCGATCTCTGGTGAGATGCACAGCCTCCTTTGCCTTATCCAGGACAGCGTCGAAACTGCCGGTCCCGTGCGCTTCAGCACCCACCGCGTCAATGCAACGATCCGGCCCACGACCATCGGTCATCTCGTTGAGGCGATCCATCACGTCGGTCTCATCGAAGTTGATGACCTCTGCCCGGCCGTGGCTCTCAGCCATTGCCAATCGCTCCGGCACCCGGTCAATCGCCACCACCCTGCCTGCCCCCAGCATCCAGGCACTCTGAATTGCAAACTGCCCCACCGGGCCGCATCCCCACACCGCAACAGTGTCGCCGGATTCGATCTCGGCATTCTCCGCGGCCATGTAGCCTGTTGGAAAAATGTCCGAGAGAAACAAGACCTGATCATCGGTCAGCTCCGACTCGATTTTGATCGGCCCCACATCGGCGTGCGGCACCCGCAGGTACTCCGCCTGGCCACCGGGATACGAACCAGTCAACCCCGAGTAGCCAAATAACCCGGCTGGCGCGTGCCCCATCGCTTTCTCACCCATTTCCTGATTGGGATTGGTGTTGTCGCAGCAGGAGTACAAGGTTTTCCTGCAAAAAAAGCATTCCCCGCACGCAATCACAAACGGCACCACGACACGGTCACCCTTCTTGAATTTTTTCACTGCACTACCCACTTCCACCACAATACCCATGGGCTCATGCCCTATGATGTCACCTGCTTTCATCGTCGGCATGGATCCTGAATACAAATGAAGGTCTGACCCGCAAATACCGCTCGCGGTGACTCTAATAATGATATCTTTCGGGTCCTCAATTTTCGGATCATCCACGGTATCCACGCGAACATCGTTTTTTCCATGCCAACAGAGAGCTCTCATAAATATTACAGGGTTTTGTGTTAAGTTTCGCAGGATTGTCGTCTTTACATTTGCTTACGGTTTCAACCATCGCTTCGGTGCAGGTAGAGCCCGCCGAAGATTTTATCACAAGACCATGCAATTTTTCACGTCGTGCGAAATGGGGTGTATCCCTACCCAACCAAGTCCGCCAACACCTGCCTCCTTGAAGATCCAACATTTTCTCAAGCTTGGTTAGTCCGGATGCCTTTATTGTATTTTGCCGGGGCTGTTTCGCCTGAGTTTTTGATTCCGGGGAAGGGTGCAATTCCGCCGCCTTTAGCGTTTTCACGTGGGATCTTCTCGCCAGGCGGGCATGCTTTATCAATTCCCTTTCTGAAAAGAAAAGGGGTCGCATCATCATACCCTCGCACGCAAGTTTTGAAATATTCCATAGCACTTCAGGAACTTCTGCGTCGAGTCAATCCCGAAGGTTTTGGCAAATTCCGGCCAGTCCTTGGTGCGGCTGTCGGGCGTCGACCGCACCCGTTGGAAGACACGCTGGCGGCTCACCGGACGGAACGGCTGTGAGCACTCACCGACCTCCGGTATCGATCATTGCCAAGTACCTCGAAACTAAGGTAGTCTGTCACTCGTAATATTCCTCACCAGTATGAGCGAAACAGACACATCGTCAGGAAGCGGCCGTCAGGCCAAAAAACCCACTGAGATCCCTAAGCGCGGCTGGCTCGAGATCGCCAAACGCGTAAAAAGCCAGCTCGCCATCGATCACATTCCGATCGTAGCTGCCGGCATCGCCTTCTATTTCTTCCTGGCAATTTTCCCCGCCCTGGCAGCCATCATCTCCGTTTATGGCCTAGTTGTGCAGCCGGATCAGGTTGCTTCTCAAATCGCCAGCCTCGCCGGTGGCTTCCCGCAGAACGCCCAGGAAATGATCAGCGGCTTCGGCGAGCGACTCACCGGCAAATCCGGCGGAGAGCTCGGCTGGGGCGTCGCGCTGAGCATCCTCGTCAGTCTCTGGAGCGCCAACAAAGGAACGAAAGCCGTCTTCGAAGGCCTCAACATCGCCTACAACGAAGTTGACAACCGCAGCTTCATTAAAAAGAACGCTCTCACCCTTTTGGCCACTCTCCTCGCGCTCATCACCTGGATCGTGGCCATGGCGCTCATCGCCGGGTTCCCCGCCATCACCGGCATGCTCGGGCTGCCCGATATCGTCCAGACCTTGATCGACTATCTGCGCTGGCCGCTGCTGGCGGTTATCGTTATGACCTTCCTCGCCTGGATCTACAAAATCGCCCCCGACCGTGATTCGCCGAAGATCCGCTGGGTCAACGCTGGCTCCATCGTGGCTACTCTTCTATGGCTCGGTGGCTCCATGCTTTTCTCCCTCTATGTCGACAACTTCGGAAATTTCGACAACACCTACGGCAGTTTTGCCGCCATCGTGGTCCTCATGCTCTGGTTTTTCCTCACCGCCTTCATCATACTGCTGGGCGGTGAGATCAATTCGGAAACGGAGCACCAAACTGCCACCGATACCACGGTCGGCCCTGATGAACCGATGGGTCAGCGCGGTGCCTTCCATGCCGATCACGTCGCGGGAGAACACAGCAAGAAGGATTCTTAGTCTACTGCTCAAGATAGCATGATGTTTGCCAGGAAGAATTTTGCGGGATGGCAAGGCGGATTTTGATAACTATCGGATCCATGGCCCTTCGCCTCCGGTATGAAATTCCGCCTTACAAAACTGCGGCGGGTCAGAACGTCCTCAGTTTGAAGGAACCAGTTTCTCCGACATCATAAGTGGACGCCCGAATAATGTATTTACGATTCGCATCAACGCTGAATATGAGCTGAGAATCCGTGCCTTCGATGTCACTCGACGCCCGTTCAGTCCAGATCAGTTTGCGGTCCATTCGGTGATCCGCGCCTTCATCTGCTCGTTTGTGACGAGCCGCCCGGCTGCAATATCCCCTTCTGCCTCCTGCACAGCGGCGAGCACGCAATTTCTTCGGTAACGTCGCGATAATCGATGTCATCCGGCAATTTATGAATGGCTTGGAGAACTTGATCCTTTACGGTCATAAA
>JBGTCP010000587.1:0-2802 GCA_041748815.1 Chthoniobacterales bacterium | reverse complement strand
GTAGGTGTAATCTTCCATGAACGACGTGCGCCCGCCGAGATCCGAGGAGATGGTCTTCAGGGCAAACAGGAGCGCCGCAGTTTTCCAATCGCCTTCCGCTCCGAAGCCGTAGCCCTTTGCCATGAGCCTCTGAGCAGCAATGCCCGGGAGCTGACGCAATCCGTGCAGATCTTCAAAAGTGGTGGTGAATCCGCTGAACCCGCCCTGCTCGAGAAAATGTTGTAGACCCAGCTCGATCCGAGCTGCCTCTCGCAGCGAGTCGTGCCGGTCACCGCCTGGGAGCAGCGGGGAGGCTATGTCGTAAAGGTCGGCGTATTCTGAACAGAGTGCATCAATGTCGCTGTCAGTCACCTGACTCACGACTTGCACGAGGTCGCCCACACCATGGGTGTTGACTGCAAATCCGAAGCGCATCTCGGCGGAGACTTTGTCGCCATCAGTCACAGCTACCTGGCGCATGTTGTCGCCGAAGCGGACAAATTTTGCCCCTTGCAATGCATGCCACGCACGCGCGGAGCGCACCCACGCGGCAACACGATCCACCACCTCTTGGTCCTGCCAGTGGCCCACGACCACTTTGCGATTGAGCCGCATGCGGGTATGAATGAACCCTGCCTCACGGTCACCGTGTGCCGATTGGTTCAGGTTCATGAAATCCATATCAATTGCATCCCATGGCAGGTCGCGGCCGGATTGGGTGTGCAGATGCAGGAATGGCTTGTTGAGAAGGTTGAGCCCGCCAATCCACATTTTTGATGGCGAAAACGTGTGCATCCAAAGGATAAGTCCAGCACATGCAGGTGAAGCATTTGCTTCCTGCAGCAGATCGCGAATCGCATCCGGTGTGGTCATCACCGGTTTAAAGACGAGCTTCGATGGCAGACCCTGAGCGAGTCCATCGCTGATGGCCTGGCCATTGGCAGCTACTTGTTTGAGCGTTTCCGGCCCGTAAAGGTGTTGGCTGCCGGTGACAAACCAGAACTCGTTGGATTTGATGGGAAGTGGATTCATAGACCGGGGTTGTTCAGGAGGCTGATTGGCGGATGGAGATGAGAGATTTCATGACGTGTGAGAGGTCGACGTCTTTGCGCACACCACCGAACGCGTTATGCACATCCAAGTAAAGTTTGTAGAGCTGGTCGTAGACTTTGCGGTTAGCTGTGATGGGCTTGTAAGCGATGTCTTTCAGTGAAGTCATTGCTTTTTGTGCGGCGGCGAAGGACCGGTGTTGGCCGGCGAGCACAGCGGCGGTGACGGCCCCGCCCAACGCACAGGCCTGACTGCTGCCTGCCACGAGCATTGTGCGTCCGGTCACATCGGCATAGATTTGCATGAGGAGCGGGCTTTTCTCAGCGATACCCCCGGCGCAGACGATGCGTTTCACCGGGACGCCATATTCCTCAATGCGCTCGATGATTGAGCGTGCTCCGAATGCGGTGGCTTCGATGAGAGCGCGGTGCATCTCCGCGCGCGTCGTGTGCAACGTGGTGCCGATCGTAAGACCGGTGAGCATGGGGTCCACGAGGATGGTACGGTTTCCGTTGTTCCAATCCAGCGCAAGCAATCCGCTTTGCCCCGGCTTCAGTTTCAGCGCTTCTTTTTCCAGCTTCGGGAAGAGCGAGCCGTCTCCACAAATCCCTTCCACCCACCACTTAAAAATATCACCCACTGCAGACTGGCCTGCTTCGATGCCAAAAAATCCTGGCAAAATTGCTCCGGGCACAATCCCGCAAATCCCCGGAATATCCGCCACCTTCTTCGTCATCGGGACCACGCCGCAATCGCAGGTCGATGTGCCAATCACCTTGACCAGAGTGCCCTCCGCCACTCCGCATCCGATGGCCCCGTAGTGCACATCGAACTCGCCAATCGCGATCTGAATGCCCGCCTGCAATCCCAGTTTCTCCGCCCATGTATCACAGAGCAAGCCCGAAGCCGTGCCGGCGTCATACGCCTTCGCATACAGGCGCGAACGCAACCCGGCCAGCGCCGGATCGAGCGTTCTCAAAAATTCCTGATCCGGCAATCCTCCCCAGTCCTCGGAGTAAAGCGCCTTGTGGCCGGCCGCACAAATCCCCCGCACGACTTGATCCGGGGAGTTCACCCCCGCGAGTACCGATGGCACCCAGTCCGAGAATTCCACCCACGACGCCGCCGCGTGAAAGACGTCGGGATCGACTTTAAGACAATGCAGGATCTTGCTCCAGAACCATTCGCTCGAGTAGGTATTGCCACATTTTGCGATGAATCCCGGGCGCATCTCTGCGGCTGTCCCGGTGATGAGGGCCGCTTCCTTCCAGCTTGTGTGGTCTTTCCAAAGCCAGCATTGTGCATTGAGATTGCGCTTCCATTGGGACTGCAAGGCAAGCGGGCGGTTTTTTGCATCCACCGGGATCGGACTGGATCCTGTCGTATCCACGCCGATGCCCACGATGTTTTCAGCGCGGAATTCACGGCTCTCGGACGATTTCGTGATGGCCGCACGAACGGCTTTGGCAAGGCTGGGCATGTAGTCGCCCGGATTTTGTCTCGCAAGCAACGGGTCAGCGGAGTTGAGGAGAATTCCTTGCTTGCCGCTTGGATAACCCACGACAGCAGAGCCAAATTCGCGTCCGTCTTTGCAGCGCACCACCAAGGCGCGCACAGAGTTAGTGCCAAAATCAATACCCAGGGAGAAACTGCTTTTCATGATCGAAAATCTTATTTGAACCTTTCCACGCAATGCAATCCGACTCTGCCACTTTTCCAGATAAATTGTGGCAAAATTGTGACATTCTAGAATTTAGAATCTGGTTGCCAAAA
>JBGTCP010000586.1:0-3532 GCA_041748815.1 Chthoniobacterales bacterium | reverse complement strand
AAACTTCAGGTATCAATTGGAAACCGGTGCGATGCGCTTTGCGCTTTGGCTGGTGCCGATTTTGCCCCGCAAGGGGTGTGTGCTCCTCTCGAGAGTAGTGGGTACGCTGGGGTATTGGCTGGACGCGAAGGGGCGGGAAGTTTCGCTGTGTAACCTGGAGGCGGTGCTTGGTAAGCGCTACACGGAGGAGGAGCGGAGGGAAATCGCGCGCAAGTCGTACATAAACCTTGCGCGAACTTTTCTCGACTTGTTCTGGACGCCCCGCCTCTTGAAGGAGCCGCACTGGGTGCGGTATGAGGACCCGCATGGAGCATTAGGGGAGAATCAGGTCATCGCGGTATCCTTACACGCGGCGGGATTTGAGTGGAGCGGGATCGGGCTCGGACTGGTGGGGAGGCCGATGGCCTTTCTGGCTCAGGATTTTAAGAATATGAGCGTGGGTACTTTTTTTCATGACCTCCGGCAGGTGAGCGGGAACGTGGGTGTCAACCGGCGTGGTGGAATGCTCAAAATGCTCAAACAGCTGCAAAAAGGATTGAGCGTTGTGATGCTCACCGATCTCACGGTGGACCCCCGGATGCCAAGCACGGCGGTGAAGGTGGGCGGACTCTGGATGAGTGCAACGATTATCCATGCGGCGCTACACCAGCGCACGGGATTGCCGATTGTGCCGGGCACTTATGACGTACACCCGGATGGCTCAACGGTAGCTCATTTTCATCCGGCGCTGGAGTTGCCTCCTGGAGCCACGCCGCAGGAGATCGTGCAGATTTGCTGGGACTTTTTCTGGCCCGTGATCGAAGCAAAACCGGAGTATTGGATGTGGAGCTATAAACACTGGCGGTTCAAACCGGTGGGGGCCCGGGAACAATATCCGGCCTACGCCAATGAGTCGGAGCGTTTCACGAAGCTGATAAATCGGGAACTGGACAGCAATCAGCTTCCCGGGGCCTGATTTCGCTCCTCTTGAGCATGGAGGAACGCTCGCTTGAGATCCGGGGCAAACCATTGGCCTGGCGCATTGGCTGCTCCGAGGAAGCCGTAGTTCAGGACGGAGCCGGCGATGGCTAGCGCGAGCCTCGAGGCATGGCCCATCGGACCCATGCCCATCGCACTCACCGGAAGCGGAGAATGATCGAGGAGGCTGAAGAGGGTATGCAACTCGCGGGTGTGCTCTGCGAAGGCAGCAACTTTGAAAACATCGGCACCGAGATCGAAGGCTTGCTGCCTGTTATGTAGAAGCTGCGTTCTTTCTGGCATCGCTTCAAAATTGTGGTGCGAGAAAATAAGCAGGGCGGGGAGTTTTTTCAGGCTATCGAGCAAGGCTGGATGGCTTTGCGCGGTGGCCAGCTCGACGTCGATCCAGGATGCGCCCACGGAAAGATCTTCAAAAAGGGCGATTTTTTCATTGACGGGCAGGTCGCACTTGCCTCCCTCGGAAATATCCCGGAGCGTGAAAATCCATGGGATGCCCGTGGCCCGCACCTGCTCGAGCGCCTGGAGAGGTTGGGGAAGGAATGCATCCGCCCGGAATTCAATGACATCCACATCGCCGGGTCGGAGTTTGGGCAATGCGGCCAGGCATTTTTCGGAATGGACTGTGCCCAGGAAAAGGGGGGTGGTGTCGGAAGTAATGTGCACGTTGGAGATGGATTCGGTTGCGTGTTACAGGAATTTGTCATTAAATGGTCGTCCTTCGATTATGCTTCAGCGTCGCCAGTCTATCAATCTGCAAATCACACAGCTCGTGGACGGTGTGGTGTTGGCCATTCTTTTCTGGGCATGCCACGCCCTACGGTATTATGGTACTGTGTGGTTTGATTTGAATTTCCGGATTCCTTCGTTTTCGAGTTTCACTTGGATTTTGTTTGTATTGGTGCCGGTGATGCCGCTGCTCCTCGAGTTGCAAGGCTTTTATAATGTGACAATGCAAAAGCCGGTGCTGAGGTCGGTGAACCAGATCTTTCGCGCTTTCATCTGGCTCTTCGTGGTGATGGCGGGGTGTGTTTTATTTTTACGGTTTGATAGTCCGAGCCGGAGCGTTCCGATTATTTTCGGGGTGGTGGGCACGGTGGCTTTGCTGGTGCGCGAGCGGGTCACGATCTGGCATATGCGGCATCAGGCTGCCCATGGAAAACAACGTGAGCGTGTGATTTTGGTAGGTTCTCCCTCGGAGCTGAGCGCACTCAAGGCGTCGTTCGATCCGGAATTGCTCGTGGAAATGGAAGTGACTGCGGAGATCGATATCGAGCAGGAGGAGATTGAGGTGCTCATCGCAACTCTTCACAAACACTCGATCAGCCGCGCAATTTTTGCGGGGGGGACTGGACATCTGGATCGGATTCAGCAGGGCATCATTGCGTGTGAGTCCGAGGGTATCGAAGCATGGTTGGTGGCCGATTTCATCAAGACCTCCATTGCGAAGCCGGATTTCGATGTGTTGGACGGGCGTCCGATGCTTGTGTTCCGGACAACGCCTGAAATGTCCTGGGCGCTTTTACTGAAAGCTCTCATGGACCGGGTGGGCGCGTTGGTGGCACTGATGGGCTTTTTACCGTTGTTTGTGGTGGTGGCGATTGGCATCAAACTGAGTTCGACGGGGCCGGTACTTTTCCGGCAGCAACGCGGCGGGCACTATGGAAAACCGTTTACGATGTGGAAATTCCGCACCATGGATGTGGACGCGGAATCGCGCCGGGCGGCCCTGTCGGAGCAAAATGAGATGAGCGGGCCGGTTTTTAAAATTCAAAATGATCCTCGCATCACACCGCTTGGCCGTTGGCTCCGCAAAACCAGCATCGACGAGCTCCCGCAGCTCATCAATGTGCTCGCAGGAGACATGAGCCTTGTCGGCCCGCGTCCTCTGCCTACTTATGAGGTGGAAAGTATCCAGGCGGGCATGCAGCGCCGCAGGCTCAGTGTGAAGCCCGGCCTAACGTGTTTGTGGCAAGTGAGCGGACGTAATGAGGTGAAAGATTTCAGCGATTGGGTAAGGTTGGACCTCGAATATATTGATAACTGGTCGCTGTGGCTGGATATCCGGATTTTGCTGAGAACGATCCCTGTGGTGCTGTTTGGATTTGGAGCTAAGTGATATAGTGCTGTACCAAATATGCCCCCAGAAACTGCCGTGCGAAATTTGAAGCTCATCGTTGCCTACGAGGGTGGAGATTTCTCGGGTTGGCAAAGTCAGCCGGACGGCAATGCGGTGCAGGATCATATTGAGGCGGCACTGCTGAAGATCGTGGGCTCGCGGGTGGTGGCGCACGGAGCCGGCAGGACGGATGCCGGAGTGCATGCTCTAGGGCAGTGCGCACATGTTCACGTGCCGGATGGTGTGATGGAGCCGCTGCAATGGCAATCGGCGCTCAACGGAAACTTGCCCGGCGAAATCCGTATCATGCGCTGTGTGTGGGCGCATCGGGATTTTCATGCGCGATTTTCCGCGCATGGAAAACATTACCGCTACACCGTGGTGGACGGGCCAGTGCTTGCTCCGCGATATCTCGGGATTGCATGGCATGTGCCGGTG
>JBGTCP010000585.1:0-6892 GCA_041748815.1 Chthoniobacterales bacterium | reverse complement strand
TGGAGCGGGTGATGAGATTCGAACTCACGATTCGATTCTACACCCTTAAAAAATGTTCCACCCTCTACAAAAAAAGTTCTACAACAATCCTTGCGCTTCACGTTATTAGGACTAATATTAGGACTCATGGCTACTGTATACAAGCATTCTCGCGGAAAATCCCCATACTTCATCGGCGTCTATGCCGACACCAGCGGAAAACAGCGTCACCGGAGCACCAAGCTGAAGGAGAGAGCAAAGGCAATGTCCCTGGCCGAAAGATGGGAGCGCCAGGCTCGTATTCTTCGCAAAGGACTTCCAAGTAAAGACACGGAACTGGTTTTAGAGACATTCATCACCGCAACCCAACGGGCCGTGGCTGGGGAACTCACTGAGGCCACTGCAAGAGAGATGTTGAACCGGATCCTCGAGATCACAGATCAATCTCCCTTAAAAGCTGACACCGCAGAAGACTTTCTCCGGTCCTGGGCGGAATCGAAATCAAAATCCCGGGCCGACGGAACAGGGAAGCGTTACACGAAAACAGCTGAATCGTTTATAGAGTTTATTGGAGAAAAGAAGGCGAAATTGTCTCTGGGATCCATTAGCTCTCGGGACGTTGAAGGCTATCGGGACCTGCAGATCACAGAGGGAAAAAAGGAAACGACCGCAAATGTGGAACTGAAATCGCTACGTGCCGCCTTCAATATTGCCCGCCGCCAGGGAATAATTCTGATCAACCCGGCGGATACCGTGGATTTGTTGGATGGGCAAAGCGAAGAGCGTAGTCCTTTTTCCGTTCATCAAGTAAAGGCCATGCTTGATAAAGCAACTGATGAGTGGAGAGGTCTGATCTTAACCGGACTGTGTACAGGTCTTCGTATAGGCCGTGCCTCGAAGCTGACATGGGAGAGCATTGATCTCGAACGCGAAACGATTTTAACAGATCAAGGGAAGCGGCAGAGGGGTAAAAAGAAAAAAATGCTGGAGAACGTCCTCCTCCCCGATTTGAAAGCCTACTTGGTTTCCATCCCCAAGGAGAAAAGGAAGCCAGAATTACCGCTTTTCCCTACCCTCAGCCAAATCAGGCCTGGAGGATGCCGCGGATTATCCCTGCTCTTCCAGGACATCATGCACTCCGCCGGTGTGTACGCCCGCAAAGACGAACGCGAAATCAAAGGCAAAGGCCGGCGGTTCAACGATTTAACATTCCACAGCCTCCGCCATACCTATATCAGCTTCATGGCGAACAAAGGCGTGAAAAAAGAGATCCGCAAAAAATTGGCCGGACACACCACAAACGTCCACGATCGCTATACCCACTTCGAGCTGGAAACACTACGAAACATGCTCCGGGAGTTCCCTTCTGTTCTGGATCCTCAGCAACCTTCCGAGCCTGAAAAGTAAATTTTGTTGTCCGCTCTTTGGTTTGGCCATGAGTGGCAACGCGGAGAATCGTCAGCTTGGAGAGTGAATGCACATAACAACCGGAGAAAAGCTGTGGAACTTGATTTCTGTGGAACAATGCCGCATAATGGCAGGGTTATGACTCTTACTCATAATACAACCTTGCTCCGCTCGCATTGATGGAATTTCAAAATATATGGATCCAGAACAACCACCGAGCGAAAATATGGCACCCAACGAAGGCCCTCAGCTGGGAGTCGATCCGGTCAAGCTCGCCCTCTCATTCATTTCAGGTTCATCCACCGCAGATGTAGAGCGCGAGCAATTACTCAGCCTTTTCGACACGTTCGACCACGCTGGAGAGGATATTCGAAGGGCATTACTGGACTCCGATGCCGCCAATATCGCGGAACAGTACCTCGGCACCAGCACCAGGCGCAGCTTGTTTGACTGCTATCTTCTTCTCTTTGTTAGAATGAGTGGCATCTATAAGTCGCAAGGCACATTTGAGAATTTCTGCGTAAAGCTGGGGATCACCCACCAGACTGCACGTAATTGTATCCGCCGCGCTGAAGTTGCGCTGTTGATATTGAGAGATAATCCACGATTGGCACCCCCTGAAAAGGTGGCCACCGTGGCGGCACTCAAAAGCCTTCCTGACGAACATGTGGCCAGGTGCTGGCAGGAAGTGCTGGAGAGCGCGGCGGGCATCAGCCCAAGCGACAATCACGCCCGGACCACTATCAAGGCATACCGCCAGGCTCATGGCCTTGCCGAAGACGAAGCCGAGGATGGGAATGAAGTCATGACAATCGACGATCTCGACACCCTGTTCCCCGATCATGTCAGTCGCCTTTTTCGGGAGAAATATGAGGACACATCCCTGGCTCGCCATGTCCTCGATGCATTCGGCAAGTATGGGTCCAGCTCCGGGCATAGGACTACGGTGCTGAAAGCCGTCGAAGGACTGCGCAAAAATAACCGCGACGATTACGATGACCTCGTCATCGCGCTAATGGGCATTTTGTACCGCTCCATGGCTGAGGCGTATAAGGGTGAAGGCTTGCCACTAGAGCAGTAAGTCCAGTCTCCAGAGTCTGACTTAGGGGAACTCCAAATATTTTGAGTCTCTTCCCCAAATGATTTGAGGTGTTACACACAGGGCTTAACTCTCAATTCGGTCAACATTCGGGTGGCTTGGAGTGGTTTGCTTTTTGTTGGGTTTGCGCGGATTACGGGTGTTGCCTTTGGTCGGAGGTAGATTTGGTAGGTTTGGGGCCTCTTCAGGGCTTTTTGCCGGGGGAGCCGGTTCATCCTCTGTCTTCTTTTTCCGGCCGGGTGCTGGCAGGATGGCCTCCACGGGCTCATCACCCGACACAACTGCTTCTGATGCAGCGATTTCTTTGACCCCTATGGAGTTTTGATGCAGATTCAGCAGCTTGTTCCAGCGCTTTGCCGAAGGGACAAATTCCCCTTCACCCGATACAAACCGCAATTTCGTCTTCGCTTGTTGCTGGGCCTTATAAAGCTGCTGCTCGCATCCGAGCTCGTTTGAAAATTTTTCAGCGTTCCCTGCGAAGACGATGAGTTTCGGAACCCGTGAGGCCAAAAAATAATCCCTCCTTGAGATGTTGTCGGGTGGAGGTGCCACCAATACGACCTTTGGCTCAACATCCCACTTGCACGGAAAATCGCGCAGCAGGAATGCCGGTGAGAATGCCCTGAACTTTGGAGGAATTTCCCGACCATCAGTGAGCACAATGCTCCGATCCTCACCGAATCTGGCAACCGTGACAACCTCCCCCTGCGTCAAAGACGTTTTTGATGGCTTGAGCTGGGAAAATGACGCTTCCACATGTAACCGCATTCCTGGCAGAATACGGAGATCGCGTTTTTCCACTACGAAGAGGTGGGCCGCCAACTCTTTTAGCCGTGCCGCGGTCATCGTGATTTTGGCTTTCGTCTTAGCCAGTTCGAGTGCGCCGTCCGCCAGCACTTTCTGGACCCGCCATCGAGTTCCAAGCTGGAAATTCGGGTGGTTCTTGAAAACCACGACCTGCATACCCGGCATCGCTTCTTCCTGCGGGACAACAAAATCGAACTTACAAAGGGCGCTCGTCAAATCATCTGGATGCGAGAGAACCAGTCGGCGGGTGATCTCGACATTCATTTCCCTGCGCAATTTGTCCGGATAGTCAGCGGAAACCACCGCAAACGCCCGCTGTGCCTCTGGACGGTTTTCGAGTTCCTTCCATCGTAGTCCGGGCTCTCGGGGCACGCTACCGCTGCGGATCTCCACCTTGGTGACTGTCCCGCTGCGACCCTTTCCCTTGCGCAGGGTGAATACCCGTTGACGTGGATCAGGCGGAGTAAACCCACCGAAAAGAGAGATCGCCTGAGCGGTGGCAAGAAAGTCCCCGTTACGCGCAGCTTCCTTCACCGCCACCACACAATCCTTGTTTCCCCTATTCGCTATCTCGCCGGCAACTTCCCCAGCACTCCATTTGTCGAATTTCACAAGGGCGGGATCACTCAAAGCATGATCTCGGTTGGTGGAAATGACGCGAATGCGATTGCAAGAATCCAACGCCGTTTTCAGCTTGGATTCCATTGCTTCATCCGGAGATGCCAGGGAAATCGCCTTGCCATTCCCGATTCCACGGGCAACAAGATCCAGAATCTTCCGTTCCTGTCTGTAACCCTCAGGGAACAGGAACGCCCGGCTGGATCGGATCTTTGACACGACCAGCCGACCATCTCCGACAAAATCCAGTAGAGATTCATCCACCTGCCGCATCGCTTTCCATGGATCGCAAGCCTGCCCCAGAGACAAAGCCAGGGCGCGCCCCTGTAAAGTCAGCAGGTGTGCCGAGGCAGATTTTCTGAACAAATTTTCTAAATCCGGCATCACCAGATCGGTTTCTTCCAGAGCTTGACCGGGAAGAACAGCGCAGCGCTCACGCGGACACTCCGCCTCCCATGTGCCCCTCGCTTGCCCAAGCGAAAGGCCTGGAGACTTCGGCAATGCCTTGCTGGACGACAGCGCGGCCCAGCGAAGGGCGGCCGGAAGAGATTCTCTGCACCCTTCTTGTGCCAGTTTTTCCACGTCCTCGGAACGTTTGGAAAACAACTTGACCTCATCGGAATCAACCCCGGACAGCTCCCAGCGGAGCCCTTCAGCACTAGTAATCTCAATAGAAAAACCCTTTTTCGCCAGCTCTGAGGCGAGGCAGTAATGGTAAATCTGCCGCAGCGTATGCTGAAAGAAGAACCAAGGATAAGTGTGCAGGGGACCGCTCCCTTGGTCGGGGATGAACTCCACATGGTCATGCAGTAATGGGTCATTTGCCCGCGAAAACGGATGCGTGAAGCGAAAAATTAAGGCCTCAATGGGAACATTCTCCCCATTTTTTCGAGTCACCAGCATGGTGACGAGCATACCTATAACGACTCCAACGGCAATGCGGTGGGCTCCAATGATGGCCAGTTCGACGCGTGGACCTGCGAGCGCACCCATGGAAATGGACTTCGGCGGGGAGAAAATCGCCCCCAAAGAGAAGGGACTTTCCCCGGGCTTTTTGGGCATAAACATCCTCGATGCCTCCTCCCTCATCGCGTTGAAACCAACACGATCCAGCTTGTTCCAAGGCAAATTCTGGATGATTTCCGGTCGGTTATTCTCCACTTTGGCCCATTGAAACGGAAATGGGAGAACTTGCTCACCCAAATCATCGAGCCACATTCTTGGCCTCAGGCCCGGCTCCTCGCTCCAGAAATCAGGCTCGTGGTAATCAAAAAGGCCGTCCTGGTCATACCGTGGAAAGATCAGCATCATGGCCCGATCCTCCTTTTGAATTCGCTCATCCCCTGCAGCCTTGTAACCCCGGCACCGCCCCACCACCCCCCTATACTATAGCGAACCCGCGATCTGTGATAGATCGCACCTATCTGAGCCTGGCAGCAGAAACCATCAGTCCCGCAAATCTCAAACCAGGGGCAGCAGCAAACTTCACTGGAAACTGATGAGGCTTGGGCTACGTTATGCCATGCATTCCCGCCTGCGACACAGGAGATCTTCGGTAGGATCAACCTGTGGCTGGTTTCGAGGGCACAAATGGAAGGTTCTTTCTTCACCTTTACTTTGTGGGGTGGACCTCCGTCTGTGTCCACCATTTTTATATTTTTTTTATTGTCCCCAAAAAAACCATCCAAAACACCAAAGATGGGAGCCGCCTACCAATTCACTCCATGAATCAATTTCCGATATCGCGAATCCCTCGTTCGGTTCATTGCGCGAGTCGAAACGCGGACGTCAGGTGTCCGATTGCCAGTCACACGGAGGATTTCAGCGACGCCAAGACTTTGCATCCTACCAGCATTGGACCGGAGGCAAGGAAGACTCATCAGGGGCGAATGCCGCAAAATGCTGCGATGCGAGGCCCCCTGCGTAGCCATAGTCAAAATCGCAAAAAGCATGACTGGTACCCCGAGACAGCGCGAGCGCTCAGCGCGATTCTATTTTAGACCTGCCGCCAGTCTTACCCGTGCTGCAGCCACAACGGCCTCGCTAACCCGGAAGTTTGTGCGCTCTCTTAGCTGGCTTAAAGATAATTCGAAGTCTATAAGCCCTCGTAGTGCTGCCTCAACCATTACACCGATTGTGCCGGTGAGTGGTAGACCCAGCTGAGCCGCAACCATTCGCCCTCTCCGTTCATCCAGCAACACTAGATCCGCGCAGAGTTCGAGAGCAAGGCGCAAGGCAGCGGTTTCGCCGACATCAAGTGCCGTTTTAAGCGGCAATGGCTTTGCGCCCGGTGGGACGGGCTCAATTCGAAGCCAGGGAGGCGGCGACAATGCCCATACACGGAGCGGCCCGGGTGCCCGCACGTCACTACACTCTGCCAGCACCTCGGGCGGACGCACAACCTGCCCGAAAAGCACATGCAGCCAATCCAGCCCGCCGATAACCGCCAGATACCGCAACGGGGTGGTGTCGCTAACGACAATCATGCATCTCGAAGACTATCGAGTGCTGCCGTATCCGAGTGGAGCTCCTCAACAGTGGTGCCGGGCCAGGCTCCATGTTCCGCCAGAAAATTTTCCGCCTCCCAGCGGGAACTGAATCCAAGTATTTCGCCCACCTGTGAGCAGGAGAGTTTGCCGCTGCGGTATCCTTCCACCGCAAGACTCTCCAGCGTGGCACGCGGCAAATCGTCCCAGGAGCCTTGCAACAAAGCCGCAACCCGGTCAGGCAGTTCAAGAGTAAGTGTCATGCATTGAAACTACTCTCCCGACACCAGGATTGCAAGACCACGCGATAAATCGTAAAATAGTATGACCGCACCGGGCGGAGCCCAAAGTCAGCTAAATTCGGAGAGCTGCGTAAATCCGAAATGCTGCGATGCGAGGACCGACCCGAATGGTGTTAACTTAAGGCTTGGTGCCCCAAAGGGGCGAAATACCACAGCCTAGGGCAACGCCCTAGGAATCAGTAGGTTACAAGAAA
>JBGTCP010000584.1:0-8240 GCA_041748815.1 Chthoniobacterales bacterium | reverse complement strand
TATGACCTGGAAAATTACGCCATCCCGAAGCATGTCCCGTCGGCATTACCTCCTGAGACAGTGGAATCGCTGGCAAGATTGATCATGCGCTTTGCGAAAGCCTCACCTCCGGTGGTCGTGGTGGATCCGAAGGAAAGAGCCAAGGTCGTCGCGCTGCGCGAACAGAAAGCGCTGCTGAGAGCGGAGTTGCAGCGCATTCGGTCCCAGCCAGAGCGCAGTTTGTTGCTCAAGCTGATGAATCCCCTGCTCAGGTTGGAGCGGAGTTTTTACAAACGACTGTCCTCCTGAATCAGTGCGAAAACTTTTATCTGAGGGAACTCTGGATTAGCTGGATTACATCACGACTGCTGGATCAGACAACACTCTGGCTGCACCGCAACCCCGCGGAACTCTCCGTCGAGCAACGGAAAATCCTCCAGAGCCTGCATCAGACCGATGTCATCCTCGCAGGCCGCAAAGTGCTCATCGTTGACGACGACATTCGCAACATCTTCGCCACGACCAGCCTCCTCGAGCGCTACAAGATGGTCGTCATCTCCGCCGAGAGCGGGACGGAAAATTGCTGGTCCGCGGGAGTTTCCGAAAACCTGGCGGGGCCGGCTTCCAAAATATTGCCCCCTACAGGACGTGCCCGGCAGAACACTTGCTGCTGCGTCTCGATTGCGCCGACTGCCGCAACTGCCCTTCGGACGAGAGTGAACCGAGCTGCCGGGAAGCGTGCGAGATAGGCTGCCACAGGCAGGGCGAAAGCCCGACCAAGCGGGCGCGAGCAAGCCAAATCCCTCCTTCGTCGGGATGACGCGGTGAGGCGTGCGGTGTGTATTCGATAACTCGGCTTATTGCCGGCCAACCTACGGCGAGATACCCAGCATTTTCATTAGGAACCTGGCATTGGTGCTGCGCGAGGGGCCTGGCTGCAGGGTGTAGTCGAACTCGATCTGGTCATCGCGATATTGCTCGCTGAAATGGTATGGCACAAAGCTCGCCGGTGCTTCATCGGCAAGTTTGCTCAATTCCAAATCATGCGTTGATACCAGCCCCACCGAGGAAGTGGCGCTCAGATTTCTCAGCACCTCCGATGCTCCAGCGACCCGGTCCCGGGAGTTGGTTCCACGAAAGATCTCGTCGATTAAATAAAGAATCCGCTGCTCTTTGCTTGCCTCCACAATGCGGCGCATGCGCAGCAGTTCCGCATAAAACGAGGAGACGCCAGAGGCCAGATCATCCATCACCCGCATTGAGGTGTGGATCGGCATGATGGCGGCAGCAAAGCTACGGGCGCACACCGGAGCACCGGCGTAGGCGAGCACGAGGTTAATGCCGACAGTCCGCAAAAAGGTGCTCTTGCCGGACATGTTCGAACCAGTAATCACGCTGACCATGCCTTCGGACGGAATGCTGAAATCATTGGCCACGCGGCTTGCAGCAGGGACCAGCGGATGCGCTAGTTGCCCGGCCTCAAACGGTTTTCCGGACTCAAGGACCGGGAATGGCCATTCCGGATTTTCAAACGGAATGATGGAAAGGCTGGCGAGGGCTTCCATCTCGCTGATGGAATGCAGCCAGGTTCGGACACGTCCGCCATTCGCCTGCCGCCAATGCTCAGCGCGGATGCACCACTGCAGATCCCAAAGCAGGAAATTGTTAAAAATGAAATGCAGGATCGGGTTGTGGCGAACCTCCAACGCCCCTGCAATCGCATCCAGACGCCCCACCCGACCGGATGCCGAGTCGTCGGGGCCGATTTGCAGCGGCGCTTGCAATTCACGATTGAGGCCGGAAGTGAATGGCTTTGCCTCGATCTCCGCTAGGATCCCGCACGCGGCCTGAAGGTCGTTGCGATGGGGCTCAAGATTGCGGGCATAAGTGCCGAGCGATCGCGCAAAAGTACTCGCAAGCACCGCCTGCAGCGCGATCAGCAATACCAGCGGAGCAAAACCCAATCCCATTATAAAACCAGCCACACCACCAGTCCAGACCACGACGGGCAGTAACCGGAGCAGGTTACCTTTAATGCTGATAAACCATGGCGTAGTCTGCGTCTCACCCCAGCTGATGAGGTCGCGCCAATCCTTGCCGCTTACGGTAGCAGCTGCAGCCTCGATCCGCTGCCGCCAATCGATCTCCGGTGCGAGTTCACGGATAGATTCCTGCCGTAACAAAATTTCATCGAACTCGCGCGGCCCGCTCAACGCAGCCGCAAGTGCCTCGCTGCCTGCCACAGTGCGGGTAGAGTTAATCCATTGGTAAAGCGAACGCCGTCCGAAAATATCAAGATCCGAGGAGTACGGATGCTCGTGGTTTACAAATCGGGCCCCATCCCGTTTCCGTCTTCCCCAATCATCGAGACAACGGTCGCGCCCCTCGCGGTTGATCTCCGTGAGCAGCGACGCTCGCTCGTGACGCAGTATTACTCGCGAATGTTTGAGCAGAAGAATCACGAAACAAATGATGCCGAAAAGCATGATAATGCCACCCACAATCGGCTGCCCCGTATTTACCAGGATGATAGGAGCAACTAGAGCGATCAGGAACACTACCAGCCGCAGATTGCTGATACGATCCATGCGCTTTTTCATCGCCGCTGCTTCGAGAGCATACTGCTCCTCTCTTTGGCGGTACTGTTCAATTGCGGGTGTATTCATGGATGACGGAAGCAGGACCGCATGAGCGTAGAGTAGCAACGCGGTGCATTCAACCCCGGGCGCTCTCTTACATCACAACCGGCTTAGTCAGTGTCCTTCGTAGGTTCCACTATGATGTAGCTTCCGCTAGTCGCAGAATCCACAGCAGTCACAAGATCACTCTCATGCCGACTCAGCGCGTGCCAGCTTGAGGAATTCTTCCGCATCCAGCTTTGCCACCGATGGGAAGAACTCAATAAATTCATCCACAGAGAACCCGTCATGCAAATAATCCAAGAGTGCCTGCGCGGGAACTCGCGTTCCCTGAAAGACCAGAGTGCCACCTAGCACTTCCGGATCCGAGTGCACCGGGCTATGATCGAGCGTGACCATGGCTGGAAGATATCTCATGTAAAGGGGTCCGCAATGATTTTCCATTCCCCCGTAAACAGAAGGGCGCATCTCAGAAGGTGCAAGCGTGGCTTCTTGAAAGGAGGGCGGACTTTCCTGTCCGCCTCCGGCGTTGAGCGCGCCGTCTCAGAGCGGGTAAGAAAACCCGCTCTCCTTTAGGCTGCAACTTTCCGAGATGCGCTCCAACGCCTTCGAAGCTGGATCCTGGATGTCGAGGTGATTGACTACGAAGTTTCACTCTTTGCCTCGGAGGCACTGAGTCAAAGCGATCAGTCCACCCTGGCCTGGGCGGTGGCGAATCAGGCGGAATGGATACTTGCGGATGAGCGGTTGCTCAGACGTTTTGCGCAGGCCCACGGGATCAAGGTGATGGGGTTTTGCGGAATCCTGTTGCAGGCCGTGCGGCAGGATCTTCTCACTGCTGGCTCAGCCCGCGAATACGTGGATACAGCAATCCGCGAGCATGGATATCGGATTTCGGTGGAGTTGTATCAGCGGATTGTGAATCAGCTTGGCGGATGACAGGTGGAGGGACGATCCTTTGATTGGCGGGATGCCCGTATTCCTTTTCCTAATCCCGTTCTCCTGAAAATCCTGTTCTCCTGTTCAAGGCGGCTCGGACCATCACGCTCCACCACTCCCATCATTTCACTTGCGCGGAGGGCGGGGTTCGGACGAGGGTTGGAGTCTGTGATGGAGAGGCAGATTTCTACTGATTTCGATGCGGCGAGGGACTCGGAAAAGGAAGTTCTGCGTGCCGATGTGACCATCCTGGGCGCGGGACCGGGGGGATGCACAGCGGGGATTTTGCTGGCGCAGGCAGGTCTCTCGGTGGTGATCGTGGAGAAGTCGCTCTTTCCACGATTCCGGATCGGCGAATCGTTGCTGCCGAATGGGAATCATCTGCTTCGCAGGATCGGCGTGTGGGATGCGATGCATGAGGCGGGGTTTTTGAAAAAACACGGTGCGGAATTCACGGTGGCGGATGGCACCACGCGCGTGCGCAATGAGTTCCGCAAAGGGCTGATCCCGGATTGCGGATATGCGTTTCAGGTGGAGCGCGCGAAGTTTGATCAGTTGTTGATGGAACGGGCAGAGGCCGCAGGGTGCCGGATTTTTCAGGAAACAAGGGCCAACGCAGCGGAGCAAGATGAGGACGGATGGCGGATCGATGCAGTGCGGGCGGATGGCGGGGCGTTTGAGATCCGCTCGGGCTGGGTGCTGGATGCAAGCGGACGGGAAAGTTTTCTGGCGAAGCAATTGAGGATCGGTTGCGAATCGTTGCCGTATCCGAAACGGGTTGCGATCTACCGGCACTTCCATGGAGTCCCGCTGCAGGAAGGTGAATGGGCGGGCAATATCATCATCACGCGGCTGCGGGGCGGATGGGTGTGGGATATCCCGCTTAGCGAAAATCTCACGTCGCTAGGTGTGGTGGTCACGCTGGAGGAATATCAGGCGGCGGGATGCACGCCGGAGGAATTTTTCAATCAGACGCTGGGACGCTCGACGCACTTGCAGGAGTTGACGCGCTATGCGGAACCGGCGGGCGAGGTGCATGTGACGACTGACTACTCGTTCATGCACGAGGAGTTTGCCGGGCCAAGGTTTTTGCTCGCGGGCGATGCGGCAGGATTCATGGATCCCATTTTTTCGTCGGGTGTGTATTTGTCGATGGAATCCGCGGCGCGTGCTGCGGATCTCATAATGGAAGCGCAGCATGCGAACCGGGCGCTGACTGAGATCGAAATGCGACGCTACACGGGTGGTCTAAAAAAGAGCATCCGCACGATGCGGGATTTGATTGAGATGTTTTATGAGGACAGCAGCTTTGCGGTGTTTTTGCACCCGACGGACACCTTGCAACTCGCGCCCGCTGTGAATGCGGTGGTGGCCGGGAATACGAGCCTTCCGTTTAGCGTGTGGTGGCGCTTTCAACTTTTTCTTCTGATTTGCAGACTGAACCGTCATATTCCATTGGTTCCCTATGACTTTCCTGATGAATCCATCCCATCTCCACATGCGCCTGCTGTTGCTTCTTAGCCTGTTGCTGACGGGCAGTCCGCTCGCAAGCGCTGAGGATGCGGATGCGTTCATTGCAAAATGGATTGATCAGCAAAAGAGCACACGCACGATCACTGCGGAGTTTGTGCACACGCGCACTTTGCCGACGTTGCGGGCAGCGCAGCGGCATCCGGGCAAGCTGTGGTTCGTGGCTCCTTCGCAATTCCGCTGGGAGCTGGGGGATCCGGCGGAGATGCTGGTGCTTCGGAATGGGGACGAGGTGCTTGCGATTCAGCCGAAGCGCAATTCGGTGACGACGATTGATTTGAAGGATGGCGCTTCGTCCAAAGGTGCCGAATACGCAATGCTGCTCCGGCATCCGATGGCTGCGAGCGCGGCGGAATTTCAGCAACAATTCGAAGTGCAGGAATTTTTGCCGGAGGAATCTTCGGCGCTGCTGACGCTGCTCCCGCGATCGTCCGAAGCCCGCCGCTCGGTGCGGAATCTGCAGCTCCGCATCGAACGGGACACGGGCATTGTGAGTATGATGGAGCTGACGCTGCGCGACGGGGCGACGATGCGCACGGATTTTCATCGTGTGCTGCTCAACCGCCCGGTGGACAGCGCGATCTTCATGCACGAAGCGCAGCCCTGAGATGCGCGTCTTTCGTCGAGTGTTGTTGGGGGCCGTGCTGGCTGCGGTGCTCGTTGGCGGGTTCAGCCGTCTGAGCCTGGATGTGGATTTTTTGAAATTGCTACCGCAGGATTTGCCGCAAGTGCAGGGGCTGAGTTTGCTGTCGAAGCATTTCAGTTTGCCGCAGGAAATCATCTTCACAGTAGATGCGCAGGAGGCGGACAGGGCGAGGGAGCTTCGGGATTCGCTGGCGGCTGAACTGGGATCGCGGGAGGATCTCATTGCGTTGGTAGTCGCGGAGGCCCCGTGGGATAAACATCCAGAGGAAATGGGCGAGCTGGTGGCGATCACTGCGCTGAATCAGTCGCCAGAGCGCTTTGCGGAGTTTCAGGCGAAGCTCACGGGAGCGGCGCTGGAGGAAACGGTGCAGGAGGCGTATGAGACGGTGTCATTTTCGATGTCGATGCAGAATGCTGCAACGACGGGCTATGATCCCTTCGGTATTCTCGGGTTGGCATTTGGTGAGGACCGTGATGCGCTGCAAGAGCCATCGGCCTTTGCTTCGCCGGATGAAAGTTTTCGATTGATTTACGCCACTGCGGCTGAAGGTTTTGCCTCCTACAAAGAGGCCTGGAGCTGGCTGGAGAGCATTCAGGAACTTGTGAGCGAATGGCAGGCGCGACAGGACACGCCGGAGTCATTCTCAATCGGAATGACGGGTGAGCCTGTTTTCCTGGCAGAGATTTCGGAGAGTATGGAGCGGGATATGATGCGGTCGGGGCTGATGACTCTCGTTTTGGTGTCGTTCATTTTCTGGCTGTTTCATCGGCGGTTTCTGCCGATGGTTATGCTTGTGGGAACGATCGTGGCAGCATTCATGTTGTCACTCTCCCTGGCGGGGTTGGTTTTAGGTCAGCTCACGGTGCTGAGTGTGGGCTTTGCTTCGATCCTCATCGGGTTGAGCGTGGATTATGGACTGCTCATCTATCAGCGGCGACTGGTGGCGGGCGAAGAGGCGGCGGCTTTGCGGAGATCTGTGGCACCGGGTATCTTGTGGGCGGCGGCGACAACAGCATCGGCATTCCTCGCTTTAAACGCAGGGAGTTATCCTGGATTGGCGCAGTTCGGAACACTGGTTGCATTGGGCATTCTCGTGGCAGCTGCCCTCATGCTCGGGCCTTATTCTGCGTTGATCGCAAAGCTGGGGGCTGAGGGGAATCCGCCGGGACTCAGAGCATGGCCTGCCCGCACGCATCGCATGCTTACACGCGTGGTTGTGGGACTTTTGCTGTTGGTGCTGGTGCCCCTGATTTTCCGGGGATTTCCCAAGCTCGATATCAGCACGACCGCGCTGCATCCGAAGGACAGCATCGCCTACGATACGTCGGCATTGATTTCCGATAAACTCACCGGAGAGAATGACACGCTCAACGTGCTGGTGCGGGGTGATAACGAGACTGAAGTCGTCGGGCTTTTGCAGACGGCCACCGCATGGCTCGATGGGCTTGCGGCACAGGGCATCATCGAATCGCATTCCTTGCCTGTCGGAATGTGGCCCAATGGTGAGCATCAGACCGCGAATCTGCAAAATGCCATGGCGATTGCAGCAGATCGTGAGCGATTGAAGGCGGCGCTTTTGGATGGCGGATTTTCGGAGGAAAGTTTTGCCCTCACCGAATCGGTTTTGAGCGAATGGGCAGGGCTTGAGGAGTCAGCTCCGCCGGTGGTTGCAACAGGCGAGACACCGGCATGGATGCTGCGGCGCATCACGAGTCACACACCGGACGAGCATGTCCTGCAGGGGATAGTGACTCCTGCTGAGGATCTGACGCCCGATCAACGACAACTGCTTCTTCAGCCACCAGATGCAGGGATTTTCATCGCAGCATTTCATGAGCTGGGTCCGGCACTTTCCGGGAAATCGATCCGGGACTTTGTGCGGATCGGGCTGGCTTTTTCAGTATTGCTGGTGGTGATGCTGATCGTGGCGTATCGGCGTTTTCTGGAGGTCGGACTCACGGTGGCATTAGTGGCGTTAAGTTTTCTTTGCCTCACTGGTGCGATGGTGGGGTTGGGAATGATTTGGAATTATTTCAGCCTGGCTGCGGTGTTGCTCATATTGGGGACGGGGGTTGATTACAGTATTCATATGCTTTTTGCGCTTCGCAATGAGGAGGGCAATCTGCCGAAGGTGCTTCAATCCACGGGTAATCCGATTGCGCTGTGCGGATTGTCCACTCTGGTAGGCTTTGCCTCGCTTGGGCTTGCGAGCAATCAGGGACTCGCGAGTCTGGGCGTGGTGTGCGCGATGGGAATCGGGATCAATTTGCTTTTGGCGTTGTTTGTGTTGCCCCGCGCATGGCAAATCCTGGTCAGTCGGAGAAAACCACTAATGAACACTGATGGAGGAAGAGTCTGAGCAGCCTTGTGCTCGAAAATTATCAGTGTGCATCAGTGTGCATCAGTGTGCATCAGTGTGCATCAGTGTGCATCAGTGTGCATCAGTGTGCATCAGTGTGCATCAGTGTGCATCAGTGGTTGAAACGGGGGAGCAGTTGTAATCGGTA
>JBGTCP010000583.1:0-2670 GCA_041748815.1 Chthoniobacterales bacterium | reverse complement strand
GAAATTGCACGCTGGCAGGCATCACTGGCAAAGTGATCCCTCCGCAAACAACCCCGCGGCCTGATTTTTTTTTATGACACAGAACATTGATGATACCCGGATCCGTGAATTGAGACCTCTCGTGTCTCCCGCGATCCTGATCGAGGAAATTCCCGCAAGCAACGAAGTGGCCCGGTTTGTCTCACATTCCCGCAAGGCGGTGAGCAGTGTGATTCGCGGTGAGGATGACCGGTTGGTGGTGATCGTCGGCCCCTGCTCGATTCATGATGTGGAGGCGGCCCGCGAATACGCCAATCTACTTAAGCCCGTGGCTGACCGGCTCGAGGAGGATCTCCTCATCGTCATGCGCGTCTATTTTGAAAAACCGCGTACCGTGGTGGGTTGGAAGGGGCTCATCAATGATCCGTTCATCGATAACAGCTTTCAAATTAACACGGGCTTGCGGCTTGCCCGCGACCTTCTGCGGGAAGTGAATGAAATCGGATTGCCGACATCCACAGAATTTCTGGACACGATTTTCCCTCAATTTTTTGCCGATCTTGTTTCATGGGCGGCGATTGGCGCACGCACCACGGAGAGCCAGGTGCATCGTGAGCTTTCATCCGGCTTGTCCATGCCGGTTGGTTTTAAAAACGGCACTGGCGGAAATGTGCAGATGGCCGTGGATGCCATCCGCTCTGCCAAGTGCCCGCACTGGTTTCCCTCGGTCACCAAACAAGGGGTGGCTGCCATTTTCAACACCGAAGGCAATCCCGACTGCCACCTTATCCTGCGCGGTGGATCACGCACGGGCCCGAATTACTCGGCGGAGGATGTCAATGCATCGCTCGAGTTGTTGTTGAAACACAACCTCCCTCCGTTTCTGATGGTGGATTGCAGCCACGCAAACAGCGCAAAAGATCACAAACGTCAGCTTATCGTCGGCGAGGATCTTTGCAGCCAAATCCGCGGGGGGCAGACCGGCATCGCGGGCATCATGATCGAAAGCAACCTCGCAGAAGGCAACCAGAGCTACGAGGCCGGTAAATCCGCTCGCGGAGTGAGCATAACGGATGCCTGCCTGGGCTTCGAGGAAACAGTTGGCTTACTGGAGAATTTCGCCGATGCGGTGAAAGCCCGCCGAAGTGGACTCGCTTAGAGCTAGTATAGAAAGCGCTTCGCCGGCCTGTCTCAGGTTTCAAAACGACCTCACCGCCGAGTGGCCGCCAGTGCGGTTTCCTCCCAGGCGTTGCACTGCCGGGCGCTCCTGAAATGTGAGCACGCGGCCGAAAATATTGTGATGTCGCGCCTGGCTGGTCGCCAGTATCGCAATCAACATAGCGACCAATGCTCCTGCTCCCATAACAAGAATTCGCAGTGGATACTTCACAAAGAAGCCAGTCTGTTGCCTGTCGTAAATCGCCCGCAACAGGTAGTCCAGCTCCAGTGCTGTCTCCCGCAAAATCTGCGCGGGATTGCCTCCCGCATCCAGCCGCGTGTTTCCATTTTGCGCGATGGTTCGAAGCGTGCCTTCCTCATCCTCCATTGTCGCTGTCCTTGTGGTGGCGACGGCTAGACGGGGCGGGTTTTCGACATACACCAGCAGCCCACCATGATCCGCATCTGTCCACACCTCCAACAGTTGTGCCGCCCGCGAGGATGCCAGTTCCGGTTCGCTCAGGCTCTCGTAGGTGACCACATGCACTGTGACTCCCGTCGCCGCATGAGTCTGCGTCATACGCTCCTGCAAAGACTCACTCCGGTTTGCATCAAGCACTCCGGCGTTGTCTTGAATCCAACCCTCAGGCTTTGGTTCAATCTCCGCATCGAGCATCACGGTCGTGAAACACAGGCAGCCACAAATGAGTGCGATCTTTTTCAAATCGTAACACCCTCAAGTTTGGCGGTTACTATTTTTGCGGATGCCATCAGCGCGCTCTCTGCCTGATTGATGCACAACAGTGCACCTGCTGCCAGCTTTCCCGCGCGGAATTTCACAGTGCCGGCATCCAGGATCTTTTCCAACGCTTCCTCACTGAGCATCGATTCCAACCCATAGCCTGCCATAAGGGATGTTTCCCGGGCGGTCATGTTGATCAGTAAAAGCAGTCCGAAATTTTTGCCCAGTTTATCTGTCATCCGAGTGAACTGACAGCGATTGAATACGTAAAATGCATATTCCCGCGCACTCTGGCCAGGCAGCAGGCGGGTAATAAAAACACTGAACCTCGATTCGGGAAATTTTTTCTCAAAAGATTCGCAACGTGCTTTGATCCGGTTGAAATCGTGATTTGTGAGCTCCTCGTAAGTTGTATCCGTCACATGCACGCCATAGCGCGGCACCGCACCAAAGCGGGTCGCTGCCACAGCCAGCGAGAATCCGCAGGCCGGGCACTCCTCCGCATCAGCAAATAGTGTGTTCAGACAAGAAGGGCAGTTCATGGAAAATTTTCGTCTGGCAATCAGACCTCCGCATGGCATACCTACTTTTGCGGATGCCCGCAACCCCCAATGCAGGGTCATCCATTTTCCTAATCCCTCACTCCCAATCACTCAACTATGGCAACAAAAAGAACACTCCGGATCGGCATGATCGGTTACAATTTCATGGGCACCGCGCACTCCAATGCATGGCGGCAGGCCCCCAGATTTTTCGACCTTCCCGCCAATCTTGAACTCAAGACAATCTGC
>JBGTCP010000582.1:0-5404 GCA_041748815.1 Chthoniobacterales bacterium | reverse complement strand
GATCCTCCTGGGCGGATTGGTGGTATTTGGCACCATGCTCGGGTCTGTGGCAGACAGGGAGAAGGAGATCTATACGTTCAGTGCACTCGGTCTGGCTCCTCCGCATGTCGCCAGCCTCTTTTTTGCGGAGGCACTTGTCTTTTCTGTGATCGGAGGGCTTGGCGGATATCTCACGGCGCAGGCGGTGTTGGAGGGGCTGAAATGGCTGGCCAGTATGGGCCTGGCTACAGTTCCCACCATTAATTACTCCTCCACCAATGCCATCATCACCATCCTCATTGTCATGGTGACCGTGATGGCCTCGGCCATCTATCCTGCCATCAAGGCCTCGCGCAGTGCCAATCCCGGCGTCCTGCGTTCCTGGAAAATGCCCGCACCACAAGGGGATGAGTGCAGGATTGTGTTCCCGTTCACCGTGTCGGTTTATGATGTCACCGGAGTGGTGAGTTTTCTTCGGGAACACATCGAGAATTTCCAGGATACCAGTCTGGGGATCTTCCTGGCCAAAGAGACACGGCTTCTCATAGAAGAGGATTCATCCCTGGGGGTGGCCGCGCATATTGCTCTCGCACCTTTTGATCTTGGTGTGACTCAGGAATTTGAACTCCGCAGTGCTCCATCGGAAATTGAGGGGATTGATGAGGTTGTCATTTACTTGAGGAGATTGTCCGGTCAACCCAAGGACTGGAAGCGGCTGAACAAGGTGCTGCTCGATGATCTGCGAAAACAATTTCTCATCTGGCGCTCGCTTCCCGCCGAGATCATGGAGAGCTATCGGATGCAGACTCTGCAAGCCATTCAGGCAAAGCAGGAATCGGCCCCGCAAAACTTGGAACCCGTTTAAACTTCGATGTCGAAAGAAACCATCAACAGCCGCAAAGAACGGAGTGACCGGGAGGTCGAGGAATTCCGCAATCTCATGCAGGTGCCGTCCACCTTTGAGGACGGCTTCAACTGGCTCTCGCTGCTCGGAGCGATCTTTATCGCGCTGATCATGATTCCGGGTTCCATCTACATGGGGCTGCTGGCAGGTGAAGCAAACATTGGGCCTGCTGCTCAATGGGTGACCGTGATTCTGTTTCTGGAAGTGGCCCGGAGAGCTCAGCGAACTTTGAAGAAGCCGGAAATCTTTGTGCTTTTTTTCATGGCCGGTTCCGCCATGCAGCTGCCGTTCTCCGGTTTGCTTTGGAATCAATATTATCTTCAAAGCGATGCCGCGACTGCCTTCGGTATCGCGGAGCACCTCCCAACTTGGTTTGCTCCGGACCCGGAATCGACCAGTTATGCTTCACGCACATTTTTTCACCGGGACTGGCTCCCGGTGATTGGTCTCGTGATCTTTGGCACGTTTTTCGGTCAGCTCAGCAATGTGGTGCTTGGATACGGGCTGTTTCGATTGACCAGTGATATCGAGAAGCTCCCTTTTCCCATGGCACCGATTGGAGCGCAGGGCATCCTGGCTCTGGCGGAAGATGTGGATGAGAAAGTCGGGGAAACCAAAGAGCGATCGTGGCGATGGAGGGTGTTCTCCATCGGGGGGGCGCTGGGCCTGTTTTTTGGGGCCTTGTATTTGGGCCTGCCGACGCTGACTGGTATGATCACGGGCAACCCCATCATGATCCTGCCCATTCCCTTTGTGGATCTGACGGATAAAACGCAGTCCATTCTTCCGGCTGTTGCCACCGGGATCACCTGGGATCTTGGAAATGTGATCATCGGGATGGTGCTGCCGTATTATGCGATGGTCGGCAGTTTCATCGGCTTGCTCATCACATTCGTTTTCAATCCGGTTCTCTACGAGGCGCAGATCCTTTCCTCATGGTTGCCAGGTGATGGACTCATCACGACGACGTTTAAGAACAATGTCGATTTTTATTTCAGCTTCACGATTGGAGTTTCCCTTGCGATTGCTGCGGTGGGTTTCTGGGAAGTGATTCGCGGATTGAAAAGGAGCCGCATGCTTGCTGCAAAACCCGGTGCCTCACGCGATGCCACAGGCGTGCCCGAGGGGCGTGGCGATATCCGGCCATGGCTCATCATCGCCTGTTATTTCTTTGTGACTGCGGCTTACATTACCGTGTCAGGATTCCTCATTGATTGGCATCCGGGCGTCATGATTGCGCTGTTCTTCTTCGGGTTCGTTTACACGCCGATCATCAGTTATGTCACCGCCCGACTCGAGGGCATCGCGGGGCAGGTGGTGGAGATTCCGATGATCCGCGAAGCGAGTCTCATTCTGAGCGGCTACACTGGCGGTGTGAAAGTCTGGTTTCTTCCACTCCCCATTGCGAACTACGGAATGATGGTTGTGCAATACCGCCAGTGCGAACTCACCGGCACCAAATTTGTCAGCATGTGGAAAACCAAACTCGTGCTTTACCCGATCATTCTTGGCAGCTCAATCCTTTTCGCCAGCTTCATCTGGAGTCTCGCCGAAGTGCCATCCGCAGTTTATCCCTACGCGCAAAAAATGTGGGAACTCGAAGCCATGAACCGCTCAATCATTTTCTCCTCCACTCTTGGCGAATACTCACTCTTCGAAGATGCCTTCCGCTGGGAATACCTGGGAGCCGGAGCAGGGTTCGGTGTCGTCCTTTTTGCCGTCTTAAATTCCTTCGGTGCCCCCATTTTTCTGACTTACGGGGTAGTGCGCGGTCTCGGGCAGAGCCTTCCGCAGATGATCATTCCCCAAATGATCGGAGCACTGATAGGGCGGTATTATTTCCAGAGAAAACTCGGGCTGATGTGGCGGCAATACGTGCCCGTGGTCGCTGCGGGATTTGCCTGCGGGATGGGCCTTGTCACGGTGCTGAGTGTGGGCATTACGTTCCTGAGCAAAGCGGTCATCCAAGTTCCCTTCTAACGTATGGCTCAAGAAAAACTCATCGAAGTCCGCGGGCTCAACAAAACTTTCCACCTTGGCAAGATGGTCGTGAAAGCGCTCAACGACGTGAACCTCGACATTTATCTCGGCGAATATCTCTCCATCATGGGGCCATCAGGTTCCGGCAAAAGCACCTTGTTCAATATGGTGGGTGCACTGGACCGCCCGACTTCCGGCGAAGTGCGTGTGGCGGATGTGGATCTAACAAAACTCTCCCGCCGCCAGTTGGCGTATTTCCGCGGCAATCACATTGGCTATGTTTTCCAGAGCTACAATCTGATCGCGGCATACAGCGCAACCGAGAACGTGGCCATGCCTCTAATATTTTGCGGAATGGATCACGCCCGTGCCTTGGAGCGTGCCTGCGAAGTGTTGGACCGCGTGGGCCTCGGACATCGCCGCGATCACCGTCCTGACGAACTTTCCGGCGGCCAGCAACAACGCGTTGCCATCGCCCGCGCACTCGCCAACAGCCCGGCGATCATCCTGGCCGATGAACCCACCGCCAACCTCGACCTCAAAACTGGCGAAGAGATCATTGCCCTGCTCAAAGAACTCTGCAAAGAAAACGGCGCGACCATCATCACCGCCACTCACGATCACAAAATGCTCGCCGCCTCCGACCGCATTGTCTGGATCAAAGATGGCCGCGTGGATAAAATTCAGACCGCCGCCGAGGCCAATATTCGCATCGGTGCCGTGCACTAAGCAATGGTTTCCATATGTTGCCAGAAATTGACTTTCCAAGGAAAGAGCTCGGATTTTACCTCTTTTATGCACTGAAAGCACGTTGCAGGCAGTGAACGAATATTAAGGTTGAATGCACCAGAGCTGCGGTTGTTCTGGTAATTATAGTAAATCACGCCACTCCCTTCCGCGTTCGGGCCAGCGAAATTTCTCAGAAAGCAACCATCGGAAGACATTCCCGAAAGGATACAACACAATCGCCTTGCCTATCAGCCCAGACCGGGCCGACCAAAGATTGGCAGATTCTCAACAGGCCCCTCCTGTTGAATTCTCCGTGATGTTTTGCCGTTTTGATGCAGTGACGGCGCTTGCAATCTCGCCAAGTTACCAGTATGCAACATCCTGATACACGTTAGATATCAGTGAACATGGTCTAAGTTTTGGTCTAAGTTTGACCGTAAATTGCGAGCATGAAAGCGTAAGTATCTGGTAATCAGCAGTCCCCGTAGTTCAACGGATAGAACAAGGGTTTCCTAAACCTTAGATGTGGGTTCGATTCCCGCCGGGGACAGTGTAATTTCGGATTCCGGGTGGATTTTCCCAATTCCTCTTGACCCGTTTGGAGGCGGAGCAATAGGTTCGTTGCTCACTCAACGGACATCCTCATCTTCTCCGAGCACACCATTTCATGAATATCCACGAATACCAGGCCAAGCAACTTTTTGAGAAATTCGGAGTGAATACTCCAGCCGGTGGAATGGCGACCACCCCCGAAGAGGCCGAAAAAATCGCAGCCGGTCTGAACACCGATAACCTTGTTGTCAAGGCACAGATCCATGCAGGCGGACGCGGCAAAGGTACATTCACCAATGGCTTTAAAGGCGGCGTGCACCTCTGCAAAACCCCCGCCGAAGTGCGCGAGCTGGCATCGCAGATGCTGGGGCAGACGCTTGTTACCCATCAGACCGGTGAGGAAGGCCGTCTAGTCAATCAACTTCTCATCGCGGATGGCGTTGACATCGAAAACGAACTCTACCTCGCCATCCTCATGGATCGCGCAACAGGCGGACCCATGATTGTTGCCAGCACCGAAGGCGGCGTGGACATAGAAACCGTCGCCGAGCACACCCCGGAAAAAATCCTTAACATTCCCGTGCATCCTTCACTGGGGCTGCAGCCTTACGAGACCCGCAAGCTTGCCAAGCAACTCGGGTTTGATTCCAAGCAGCTCAACGCAGCAGGCAAACTCATTTCCTCACTCTACAAACTTTTCATGGCCTGCGATTGCAGCATGGTCGAGATCAACCCGCTCGTGATCACCAAATCGGGTGAGGTCATGGCGTTGGATGCCAAGTTTGGATTCGACGACAACGCGCTCTTCCGCCATCCCGAAATCGTGGCTATGCGCGATGAAAAAGAAGAAGACCCGCGGGAAGTGGAAGCTTCCAAATTCAATCTCAGTTACATCGGACTCGACGGCAATATCGCATGCCTCGTCAATGGAGCCGGCCTCGCAATGGCCACCATGGACATCATTAAACACTACGGTGGCGAGCCGGCAAACTTCCTCGACGTCGGCGGCGGCGCGACTGAAGAACAGGTCACCGAAGCCTTTAAAATCCTGCTCTCCGACAGCAAAGTCGAAGCGATTTTGGTCAACATCTTCGGCGGCATCATGCGCTGCGATGTGATTGCACAGGGAATCATCAATGCGCTTGGGGTTGTCAATCTCACAGTCCCACTTGTGGTTCGCCTCGAAGGCACCAACGTCGAACAGGGCCGCAAATTGCTCCAGGAGTCCGGCCTGCCCATCACCACCGGCACCGACATTGC
>JBGTCP010000581.1:0-8058 GCA_041748815.1 Chthoniobacterales bacterium | reverse complement strand
TCCTTTGCAGGCGCGATCGGAGACACTCTTCGGGAGGTAGTGCCATGGACCACCGTCCTCAGGCACATCGTGTGCAAGCACGAGCACGTAGACGAGATTGGTGTCGTGCAGGTCGAGGTGGAAATTCTGGCTTGCCCGCAGCGGCCCGTTGTCTCCGGGGTCCAGTGCCGCATTCGATTCCATGAATCGCAGGCCGGGCGGACGGGTTTTTGAGAGCACCGGGATAGTTCCAAGATGCCTCGCCGCGATGTCAAGAATCTCGGAGGAAAGGATGAAGTTCAAAAGCGCCGGGAAGCGTTCGACGTCTCCGGGAAAAATGAGGTTGCGGAGAAATGGCTGTTGAATATCGCTGTGCTGTTTGCCGCCACGTTCCTCGATGATGGTGTTTGTCTGGTCAAGAAGCTCATCGAGAAGCGGGAGTTTTCCGGAGTCATCGCGGACCCATCCGTCCCGCATGGATAAACGTTTCGCTGGCATCTCTCCGCTATTGTTTCCGCGCAGTAATTCCTGCCACCGGTTTTCGTAGTCACTTTTGTGCTTCTGGCGCTGCTCGTGATACCTGAGCGAGTTGTAGATTTTTCCAGCACGCATGATGTTGCCTCCTCCGTAGCGCACGATTGCTTCATCGCGGACCATTGCCTGCACACGGGGTGCCAATTTTTCGTCGGACCATTTGCCAAAGATCATAGAGTGGGTGGGGTGGGTTGAGGTTTCAGGTGGGTTTGATGTCTTGTGAAAAATTCTTCGTCTGCGATGCCGTGTTCAGCAGATCCGTAGCCGGAAAGTTTCCATCCGCCGAAAGGAAGATCCCGTGCCGCCCCAGCTGTCGCTACGTTCCATTTCAAGGTGCCGGCTTTTACTTCACGACAAAAGATTTTCCATTCAACCAAGGCATTTGAAAAGAGCGCTGCCACCAGCCCTTGGGACACCGCATTTAACAGCTGGATGCCGTCTTTCAGCGAATCCGCTTTTTGCAATACCAGCACCGGTCCGAAAGACTCCTCCCATAGGATTGCTGAGTCAGAAGCCGCATCCTCCACGACCGCTGGTGCACACCAGCCTTCTCCCATGCGTTGACAATGCTTCTCATGAAAGCGGGTCACCTTTGCTGATAAGGATGTGCGAGCGAGCAGGTCCTCGATCCGTGCCGCCGAGTGTGCGCTTTGCATCGGCCCAAAGCGTGTGCCGGGCATCAGAGGATCTGCGACGAGGATGGATTGGATCTCCGCAAAAAGCAAATCTCGGAACTCGTCGTAAGCGCCGGAGAGCAGGATCACGCGGCGGTTGGCAGTGCAGCGCTGACCGGCGAATTCAAAGGCCGCAGCTGCAATGAGTCTGGCTGCGACTTTTAAGTCTGCATTTCCCGTGATCACAGCAGCATTATTTCCCCCGAGTTCCAGTTGGCAGGGTAGCAAACGTTCTGCCGCCAACGCCAGCACGCGACGTCCATTAGCTAGCGATCCGCTGAAAGTAACTGCATTGATCGATGAATTTTTAAGAAGCTCCTGAGCGGTGTCCGCCCCGCCTTCGACACATTCGAGGAGGGTGTCGTCAATGCCGGCGAGTTCTGCCAGTTCCATGATTTTTCTGGAGACTGTGAGTGCGGCTGGAGATGGCTTCCAGCATACAGAATTGCCGTAGGCCACTGCCGGAGCGATGCGGCCAACCGGAATGGATGCCGGATTGTTCCATGGTGTGATCGAGAGGATGTTGCCCAGCGGGACACGGAGTGTGGTCGCTTCAGCGCATCCGCACTGACGTTGAAACGCGTCCCGGCGTTTGCAGGTGTCGTGAATCTGTTGCACTGCCGTCTGAATTTCCTCGATTGCCAGATCGATGGGTTTGCGGACTTCCCGGGTGATCAAATCGGCAAGTGAGTCCTGTGAATCCTCAAGATGCTTTGCCCATTGTTTCAGCCGATTGTTCGTCTCTTCCCACGACGGTATGCACTTCGGTCGAAGCATAGGAGGAACTACGTGTGAGTTCGTTTGAGACATCCACTGGTGAGCTGAGCGAATTTTTACGCCTTTGTTATTCAGGTAGTTCAATGTGTGCGCAGCGAACGCCGGGCTGTCACTGGCCAAAGCACCATCTGCGAGCTCTACTTCGATGCCCGCGCTCAGGAGTGCTGCCACATGGTGATAGACGCACGCGTGCGTCATCAGTCCCGCGATCAACACTTGGCCTCCGGCTTGCTCCTTTGCCCAATCGATGAGCGGATCGGGGTCCGGGAGCAGAAAGCCCTGTTTTTCGAGAATGTCCTCACCACTTTTCGGCTGAAGGATGGAAGGAGGAGCCGCGCCTTCTGTGCCACGTAGGCATTGGCGGATTCCCCGGTCCTTCCAGTGCGGCATGCGCTCTTCCTTCATGGGATCCAGGATCGTCTGGATAAATGCGATGGGCAGGTTCTGTGATCGAAACATCTCAAGCCATGCTGCCGCGTTTGAGACAAGTGTGTCGCGATGCGGTTCGAGGCCTGGACGACGAAGGAAGTCGTTTTGAAAATCAATCAGGAGCAACGCTCCGGTCTGCCGGGATGTGCTCATGTTTCCATGAGCCGGCACAGCTGGGTTCGGACTGCTTCGACGAACTCGCCGGTTCCTTCAGCGATCTGATCCGGCTTTTGCAAGTCCGCAGTGCGATGACCCGCCGCCCAAGTGTTTTCCAGCGCTTGTTCGAGAAGGGTGGCCTCTTCATCGAGTTGAAAACTTTCGCGCAGCAGCATCGCTGTTGAGAGAATCTGGCCAGCGGGGTTTGCGGTATTTTTGCCCGCGAGATCAAACGCAGCACCGTGGTTGGTCTGGTATACAGCATGCTTCGCGTGATTGTAGCTGGCTCCGTAGGTGTTGCCGCGCGAGCCCATTAGAAGTCCACCCAAATCTGCGAGGATATCGCCGAAGCAGTTTCCCGTCGCGATGACGTCAAATTTTTCCGGGTGCCGGACCATTTGATAGACAGCAAAATCAATATCCATGAGTTGGAGTTTGACTCCGTGTTTTTCACTGGATTCGCGGCCTGCCTCTGACCACATCCTGGAGACATCTTGAATTCCGGATTCCTTGGCGACCACCGTCATGTGGCCTGAGCGGGTCGCAGCGAGTTTCGCCGCCAGTTCCGTGATTTCACTCACTGCGGAGTACGTGGACTCGAAGGAATGGGTGGCTTTTCGGCTATGGCCATGACCTGTCACCACAGCGTTCCCTTGATAGATGCCCTCGCGGTTGTCCCGCACAATGGTAATATCGAAAGGCTTGTCTGTCCCGGAGGCGCTGCATTTAAGTGGGTGGATCGGGTTAATTTTAACAAACAAATCGAAGCGACGCCTCATCTCGTAAACAAAACGCCCACCTCCGGCACCTGCAAGGATCACTCCTCCGCTATTAAATACGTGATCGGCAAAAGCGATGGCATGTTCCGGGAGGTCATTGTGACCAGCAGCGCGTGCCCGGTGTCCCACGTGTCCGCAAGTTTCGATATTCAGCGTCCATGCGAAGCGCTCACTGAGCAGTTTCAGCAGCCCGGTGCAGATTTCGATGAGTTCCGGTCCCACTCCCTCGCCGGGTATGGCTCCGATGGTGAAAGTGCGGGCTTTTGCGGGTTTGTCTTCCCGGACAATCTCAGGATTTGAACGAATCGTGGTCTGCATGGTTAATCAGTAACCATCCTTCGAAGTTCGGGTGCGTTTGCGGGCAGTGGAAATTTTTGGTGTTCGTTGAATAGCTGGGCAAAATCACAGCGCGCAGGTGACTGCAAGGCATACATCATCATGAAACGGGGAACCTTGCTGTTTCTGCTGCCAAAGTGAAAACATCTGCTGGAATCAATAAACAACACACTGCCCTTTGGCCCTGTGAAGGCGATTTCCTCACCCTCACGGATGTGCGGACGAATCACCTCGTCAGGTACCCTGTAGCCAAATCCCCGCTCCCGGTAGCCGATCCGGCGCGTAATCCGGTCAGTCGCCGATGCTGGTAAGAATGTCCAAGGTCCGCATTCTGAAGTGATGTCCCGCAATGCGACCAGCACATACACTTGCGGGCTGTCGTAGAAATCAATGTGGTAAAGCTGACTTTGGCGTGGGGTAAGTTCCGGTTCCTCGTCGAGCTTCTCACTGGATTCCATAAACCGGATGCCTGGCGGTTGTGCTTTGGAAAGCTGAGGAATGGTCCCTAAATAATTCATGGCAACAGAAAGCAGTTCCGGTGAAGTGATGAAATCCACATAGGACGCGAATCGCTCGGTATCTCCGGGGAATAATAGACTCCGCATGAATGAGTATTGCTGTCCTGCAAACTCTCTGCCTCCGCAGGCATCGATCACTGTCCCTGCATCGCGAAGCAATGCGTCCAGGTGCGGCAATGTCATGGATGTGTCGAGCGCCCAGCCATCCTGCATTTTAAGTGGCGCCGCTGTGTCCTGCATACCTGCCTTTTGCAAGAGTGAGTCCTTTCGATGGCGATACGCTTCCAGGTGTTCGAGTCGATGGTTTCGATGACGGCAATGATTGTAAAGCCATCCCGCCATCATAAGATTGTTTAATCCCCAACGGCGCATCGCAGCATCCGTCGCTGCGTATCTGCCGAAAGGAATCAGCCAATGATCAATTTTTGAAAACATCAGCGTCGTTTTACCTGAGTTCAAGATGCAGAGGCAATCGCGCTTTTTGATGTTTCAACTTATCCGGTTTTTCCGGGTTTTAAGTTTCCGCCATTGGTCGCGGGCGACGATGTGTCCGACGCATTTTGATGATCCGCAGCGGCAGAGATGCTCCTGCCAGTGCTCGACGTCGTAGCCGTAATTGTAACTGAGTTCTTCGCCCTTTGGGATATTACGCAGTGCACAAATCCAGACGTGGCCGCGTATCACCGATGGCTCGCAGTTCGGGTCACAGGAATGGTTGATGAGGCGGGCGGGATTCCATGTGACGAATCCGTCGATGTCGTGACGTTTGTTCAGTTCGAAAATGTAAACGGCTCCACCGCCAGTGCGTTCCGCTTTTGCGATGAGTTCATCGGAGCGCTTTCTGGACTGCGCTTTGGTGAGACGGTGTCCGACGTATTCAATGATGCGAGTGTCCTTTGGAATATCGCATTTCGCAAAAAGTCCACCGCCGTGAATGGAGGAGTTTGATCGTTTGACCCACGGGTTTGGTGCAGCTGCGGGCATTGGGAATCAGGATTCAAACGAAAACATCAGCGCCAGAATGCAGCGGAGCAGTTTTTTGCAATTGTGCGATCCTTGGTGGCCAGCTGATACCCCGCAGTGAGTGCGTGCGCAGTGATGATGCGGTCAAAGGGATCGTGGGTCCAAGTTTGTTTCAGGGCTTCCTGAATGACCGCGGAGAACGAGTGATCGCACACAGTGAGACCGATGTCGGAGGCTAGATCGGATAAGATTTCATCGCCTCCGACAAGAATCTTGCCGGCTTCCAGCAGATATTCCAATTCCAGTTTTATGACCGGGCAGATCACCGCGTTTTCCGAGTCGATGAGTTTCAAAAGTGAAGGGGGGAGCTTTTTGGTCTCTCCGGCGTGCAACCAGACAACCACGTGTGTATCCAATGCTATCATGGTTTCCAGTGCTTTGACCAATCCAAATGGACGATCTCGTCGGCATCGACAGCCAGCGTCGCGCGCTTTCGGAGATTCGCAAGGCGCCCCTTCGTGCGCTCTGCCGCAATCACAAGCTTCCGTCCCTTGCGCATCACTTCCAGCGGTTCGCCCGTCTCCAGTACTTGATCCAGGAGCTGATAGATATTTTCGCGCAACTTGGTGCTGCTGACAGTCATGAGAGCCACGATAAAATGCGCACGTGCGTTGTCAAGAAAGCATGCGTGCGGTTTACAAAAAATGCAGTGATGGGGCAAGTATCGATTTGACACCTTATGAAAACGCCGTTTTTGTAAGGAATGATTGTTAAAATGACCAGTAAGCGGCAGGTGACTTTCCCCCGGGTGGTGGTTGAAAAACTCCAGCTTAAACCTGGAGATTCCCTCCATGTTTCGGAAGCGCCGGACGGAATTCTGATCAGGCCCCACCGTTTCAATCGTGAAAAGCTCGCCCCTTTGCGGGACAAAATTACCGCAAACCTGCCAGCTCCTGACTATCAAGAAATCCGTCATGCCTCGCTCGAACCAGGTTTACGGGATTGATACCTCCGTGTTCGTCCGGCTTCTTACCGGTCATCCCGAAGCTGATTTCAAGGCGACTTCAGATGCCTTGGAGTCGTTGTTTGAACGCAAACCCAACGCCGAATTAGTGGTTTCCAACCAGGTGATAGGAGAGAGCTACATCACTCTTCAGCACCATTATGTGTTGTCTAAATCAGATGCGCGTGAAGGAATGCTGCAATTTTTTGAAGGCGGACTCGTATCGCCGCTGAACGGGCTGGAGGTTATTAATTTGCTCAACCAGGAAGGCGGAGCGGGGCTGATGGATCGCTTAATCGTTCAAGACTATCACGCGAAAGAACTCGCTGTTCTCACCAACGACAAGAAGATGGCCAAGCTCTCAGGCGTTGAGAGGGTCTGAATTCTGGTCGACGGCTCTGTGCTAACAGCGCTCGCACGGAGCAAATACGTCCTGCCGCTACTTCCCGGGCTTTGTTGGCAACCTGCCTTCGTCTTCCAATCGCTTAATTTCTTCGGGGGATAGCGGCTTGTCAACGAATGCATCTTCCTCAGGAGTGTCATCATTTTCTAGCCTCTGGATGAGCTTTGGGTCTGTAATTTCAATGGTTGAATGGAACTGCCCAAAATATTCCGTTCTTTTGTCCTTCGGATTTACATAGGATTCATGGTCTGGAGGAGTCCAACCTGCTCCAACATTTTCTCCAATCGATGTTGGATCAGACTCGTTCTTCCAGTATGCATAACTTCCTTCAGGTTTGTATGCCCAATGAACTCCCCGGTGCCCCCAAACGCCTTGGCAATTCAGCCCAAAAATATCTTCGACGGAACATTGAGGCTGACGTTCCGTTCGCCACCAACGGCCCTCGCCGTCTGTTGTATATCCAACCGTGGGTTTTGGTTTTTCATTCATGCTGCCTCTCTCCCGAGACTTCAAATAATAACCATTGATCAACACCGATGGACACTGATAAATTCCGGCTGTAACTTGCTCATAAAGAGGCGCTTTCATTCCGCGCGGAGTGCCGCTCAGCGGCTCATGGGGTTCTGACTCGAAAATTCAGGATTGGTGCGATCAAATCCGCAGCATTCGTGTCATCCCGACGCAGGAGGGATCCCGCTTGCGAGCACTTGGTTGCTTCTGAGACAGGACGTGACCGGCAAAGCGAAGGCGGGTGCGTGTCGATTTCGCCGATGGCAAAAACTGCCGCTTGGACAAAAGTGAAACTAAAGAGCAGTTCGGAAAGGAGGGAGCAGGACAAATTTCTCACAGCACCGACGGTGCACCATTCCACAGCCCAGGGCAACGCTCTGGGAACCTGGTTATTAGAGGGCAAGAGCTGAAGGCCCGTAGTAAAACCGTTCCATCCGGGTGTGATTGAAACTTGTGCCTTGAACGCCAACGGCGTTTCATCTTACAGCCCAGGGTTGACGTGACGAAGGAACGGCTACCCTGGGTAGAAAGCATTATACGCATGAACCCCAACGGGGTTCTATCCCTAACCCGACTCTGTAACTCCTTCAGAGTTGTTCTAAGAAGGATTGTAACCCATGGTAGCTCGTGCCTCGCAACCATGGGCTGATAGATAAAACGCCGTTGGCGTTTCGCAGACACTGAATTCATAATCTGGACCCAGTTACAATCACACCCGTTCCATCCTTCTGCCTGGCGACGAACTCGACAATCTCCTCGATTTCCTCAAGACTCGGAAGGAGGAAGCCGGGCGGCTGATGGAAGTGCTTGGTGACAACGCGAAGGCAGGAGCTTTCCTTCTGGCTACGGTGGAATGGCCGGATTTTCATAGCATCGCGGAGACGTTGTCCGCCGCCTACACAATGAAAGAAGGCCATCGCCCTGTGGAGATCTCAGCATCCTAAAGCACATCTAGTTTGATTGATGGAATAGATGCAATCTGGCTATAAGGAACACC
>JBGTCP010000580.1:0-1923 GCA_041748815.1 Chthoniobacterales bacterium | reverse complement strand
GTTGTGGACTCCCGACGTCTTTGGCTACGCCGGCTGCCTTCCACAGATCATGCAGCAAACCGGCGTGGACTATTTTTTCACGACCAAGCTCACGTGGAGCAACGTGAATAAATTTCCTTACAGCAGCTTCATATGGCGCGGCATCGACGGTAGCGAAGTGCTTGTGCATGTCACACAGGACAATGGCTACAACCAGATCGTGAGTGCTGCCGAAATCAAAGCTGGTGCGGACGCTTACCGGCAGTCCGACGTGCATGACGAATACCTCGCGCCCACCGGATATGGGGATGGCGGTGGCGGGCCCACCGAGGAAATGTGCGAGCGAGCGCGCAGACTTGCCGATCTTGCAAGCATGCCAAAGGTGGCCTGGGGCCGCGTAGATGACTTTTTCGACCGGCTCAACGGGGTGCGGAAAAATCTGCCCTCCTACCAGGGTGAACTCTATTTGGAATACCACCGCGGCGTTCTCACGACGCACGGCAACCTGAAATCCAGCTTCCGCGCGACCGAGCGCGCCCTACAGACCTGGGAGGCAGCCCGATGCGCGTTGGGCGGCGGCGCAATCGATGAGGTGGCATGGCAGCGGCTGATTTTTGCGCAGTTCCACGATTACATCCCCGGCAGCTCTATCCCTGAAGTGTATGAGGAAGGCATCCCTGAACTTGACCGAATCGCTGAGCATAGCCTGACACATTCCGTCGAAGAACTCAGCGGCGGCAAAAATGCATCGATCTCGATATTCAATCCGCTCCCCTACGCCCGCACGTTGATCCAATCGTCCGACGACGGAAAATCCGCCCGCGCTTTTGCCCTCGCTCCGCTGTCCGGCGCTCCCACTGATGCGCTCGAGGTATCCGCACCACCCAACGCGGTGGAAGCAAAGAAAAACAGCCTGAGCTCTCCGCGCGTCTCGGCCACGATTGATGGCGATGGCCGGGTATCGAGGCTCATTATCGATGGTGAGGCAATTCAGCAAAAAGGCCCGCTCGGAGGGTTTGAAATTTATCCCGACCATCCGCACATGTTTGACGCATGGGAAATCGACCGCCAGACGCTTTCGCTCGGCACCCCGGTGAGATCCAAAGCCAAACTGGTGGCTCAGAATGTCAATGACGTCGAAGCTGAACTGGTTTTTGAAAAACGTCTCACCGAAAAAAGCTCGGTGGTCATTCGCTATAGGGTCGACGCGTTCCAGCCTGTTTTGCATGTGGAATACGAGATCGATTGGCAGGACGAATCCTCGCTGCTCAAGGCGCTTTTCCCCACGGACTATGCAGGGCGCTGCGCACGTTTCGGCGCACCTTTCGGCAGCGTCCTGCGTTCTCAACAACCTGGCCAGCCACGTGACGAGGCGCAGTTTGAATCCGCCGGCAGCCGCTATGCGGCAGTGACCGACGACACTGAGGCCGATGGCCTCGCTGTGATCACGGAAGCAAAATACGGGTTCTCTTGCCGCGATGGCGAGCTGGGAGTTTCGTTACTCAGGAGCGTCTTCATCACCGGGCGTGACATGGGGCACGCAAAAGTAGTGACTGAAAGCATCCGCCGTCCGACCTGGCCGGATTTTTTCTCGGACCGCGGGGTGCAGGTGATCTCGCTGGCGCTCGGACGTCACTCGGCGTCGGCACCGCGCACGGAACAGGCAGCAGCGTTGGCCGACATCTTGTTTACGCCTGCTGTGGAGTATGAGGGTGAAGCTGTCAGCACCGGATTCCTTGGATTGGAAGGTGGCGAGTCATTGCTGCCAGTGTGGGCCAAGCCTGACGGCAAAGGCACATGGACGTTGCGACTTAATGAAGTGCTCGGCCAGCGCGGCACGGTGAAAGTTTTGCTCGCACCCGGTTATCAGGCAATACCGGTTGACCTCTCAGGCAATGCTACCCATGGAGGCAAGGCTGTGAAGTCTCTGCGCTTCAAACCTTA
>JBGTCP010000579.1:0-3886 GCA_041748815.1 Chthoniobacterales bacterium | reverse complement strand
GACACTGAGGACAACAGCGGAGCGAAGCGACACAGCCTGCTTGGCTCAATCTCCGATGCAGGCCAATGAAAGCCCTCTCTCTGAATTCTTGGCGGGCTTTGCGCACTTGGCGCGAACGTGCTTCTCTAGTGCTTAAAGTGCCTCGTGCCGGTGAAGACCATGGCTATGCCGCTTTGGTTGGCGGCGGCGATGACTTCTTCGTCACGGACGGAGCCGCCGGGTTGGATGGCGGCGGTGGCTCCGGCTTCGGCGGCGGCAATGAGGCCGTCGGCGAACGGGAAAAATGCGTCGCTGGCAATCACGCTGCCTTTGAGCGAAAGACCGGCCTCGCCGGCTTTCCAGATGGCGATGCGTGACGAATCGATGCGGGACATTTGCCCGGCTCCAATGCCAAGCGTGCGGCCCGCACCGGCATAGACGATGGCGTTGGATTTCACATGTTTGACCACGCGCCAGCCGAAGAGCATGGCTGCGAGTTCGTCGCGGGTGGGTGGGCGGTCGGTGACCACTTTATCTTCCAGACTGGTGACCATTTCGCGGTCATTGTCCTGCACGAGCACGCCGCCGCGGACGGTGCGCAGTCGTCGCTCGGCCGGTAAATCTTTGCGATGTGTGAGCTGACGCATCAGTCGGAGGTTCTTCTTTTTCTGAAGCAACGCACGGGCATCGGGTTCGAAATCGGGTGCGATGATGACTTCGCTGAAAATCTCCGAGATGGCTTTTGCGAGCGGGAGGTCAAGTTTGCGGTTGGTGATGATGATGCCGCCGAACGGGGCTTGTTTGTCGGTGGCAAAGGCGCGGTCCCATGCTTCTTTGAGGTCGTCGGAGCTGCCGACTCCGCATGGATTGGTGTGCTTGAGAATGGCGACGGTGGATTCGGAAAAATCGTCGATCAGATCGGATGCGGCATCGATATCGATGATGTTGTTGTAAGAAAGTTCCTTGCCGTGGAGCTTTTCAAAGTGGTCATTAAAGCGCCCGTAGAGGACGGCTTCCTGGTGGGGATTTTCGCCGTAGCGCAGGCCCATGGTGATGGGCATGGAGAGTGAAAGTGAGCAGGAGGTTTGTTGTTCCTTGTCGAGGAAGCTGGCAATGGCGCTGTCGTAGCGGGAGGTGGTGACAAAAACTTTGATGGCAAGGCGCTCACGGAGCTTGAGGCTGGTCGCACCCTCAAGGTCTTCCATCTCGGCGATGACTGAATCGTAGTCACACGGATCGCAAATGACCGTCACGGAGCGGAAATTTTTTGAAGCACTGCGAAGCATTGACGGTCCGCCGATGTCGATTTGCTCAATGGCTTCTTCATGCGTCACACCGGCTTTTGCAACGGTGGCTTCGAAGGGATAGAGATTCACCACTACGAGATCGATGGGCAGGATGTCGTGGTCGGCGGCTTGTTTCTCGTGGTCATCATTGCCGCGCAGGTAAAGCAATCCGCCATGCACTTTCGGGTGCAGGGTTTTCACGCGACCGTCGAGCATTTCCGGAAAGCCGGTGAATTCCGAGATCTCCGTGTTCGGGATTTGCGACTCGGTGAGCAGACGGGCGGTGCCGCCGGTGGAGATGATTTCCACGCCCTGCTCAATGAGTTTTTTGGCAAATGGAACAAGGCCGGTTTTATCGGAAACGGAGATCAGCGCACGTTGGATTTTCATAGAAAGTCAGGAAGCTAATGACCAAAAAACTGCTTGGCTATTAGATTGTTACAAATGTTGCAGCTGGCGTGAGCGCGATGCTGCGGAGTGAAAACTAGACCATGCCGAGCTTCATGCGCCCGGCCTCACTGATCATTCCTTGATTCCATGGCGGGTCCCACACGAGTTCCACGCGGGCATCATCGATCCCATCGAGGCACATGATTTTGGATTCCGCCTCGGCGGCGATGGTTGGACCCATGCCGCAGCCAGGGGCGGTGAGTGTCATTTTCACCTCCACGGCAGCACCGGCGTCGTCGCGGGGGATCACTTTGCAATCATAAACAAGGCCGAGGTCGACGATGTTCACTGGGATCTCGGGATCGTAACAGGTTTTGAGCGCCTCCCAGACGGCTTCCTCGCCGGTGACACCGGAGGTCAGAGGGGTTGTTGCCTCCTCTTTGACTTCGATGCCGAGCGCGTCGGCGTTTTTGCCCGCGATCTTGGCCAGGCCGTTTGGAGTGGCGACGGTGTAACTGCCCCCGAGCGACTGGGTGATGATCACTTCGGTGCCTGCGGCCAGATTGATCTGGTCACCGCTGGGGATCTGCACGGCAGGGCAGTCTCTGGTCAGGATGGTTTGTGAATGGCTCATATTTATCTCACACCCATACTCCAGTGAATTTTGCATGCAAGGCAAACATGGGAGTTAGCAGTTTGCAGTTAGCAGTTGGTAGTGTGAATCTGCGCTGCGCGGGGGGGACTGACTATCCGAGCGAGTGGAGTGGCTAAAGTCCATCTGTTGGCGGGCATGTCCGCTTTTGGTCAGGATTACAGGATTACAGGATTTTCAGGATTACAGGAGACATGGTAATGAGCCGCTGCGATTGGGCTCTTCTTGTTGAGCTGTGTCTCTTTTCAAAAAAGACATCTCAGTAGTCTAAAAAAAATCCTGTCTATCCTGAAAATCCTGTAATCCTGTCCTTCTACTCGGGAAGCTTTCTCATTTGCTTTGGTGTAGGAATAACACAATTACGCCGAAGTTCCTCCGAAAGCCTAGTGTGGGCCACGTGGCTGTTGAAATTCGAAACGGGGCTGGCATACTGCGGGCCTATGTTGAAAGAGTTGCGTATCCGGAATCTTGCACTGGTCGAGTCACTCGATTGGACTCTGGAACGTGGATTCACGGCGATCACGGGTGAAACCGGCGCTGGCAAATCGGTCATTCTTGGGGCGCTGCACCTCGTGCTCGGCGAGCGGGCGGACAAAGCAGTGATCCGCTCTGGTGCTGACCAATGCACGGTGGAAGCACTTTTTGAAATTGCGGATCCTGATTCCGTGAATGCAGGCCTTGCGGAACAGGGGGTGGAGGCATGCGAGGGCAATGAGTTGCTCATCAAACGTGTGGTCTCGGTGGCTGGTGCAAACAGGCAGTTTGTGAATTGCTCAGCCACGACGCTGGCTGTGCTCAAGGAACTCGGCGACGGGCTGGTGGATCTGCACGGACCGCATGACCATCAATCTCTCTTCTCACAGGACCAGCAACTATCGGTGCTCGATGCCTATGCGGAGAATGCCGATCATTTAATAAAATGTGGAGCAACCTGGAAGCGCATCCTGGCTCTGGAAGCGGAGAGGCGCGATCTCAGCGGCGTCCCGCAAAATGGCATGCAGGAAGAGGAATTGCTCGAGCATCAGGTCCACGAAATCGACGCGGCAGCCCTCACGCCGCGCGATGAAAACGAGCTCCCGGAGAAATACCAGCAGGCAGCAAACGGTCAGAAACTCGCGAGCCTCGCTGCTGGTTTGCGGGCACGATTGGAAGATGATGAACCATCGGTCCTGAGCCAGCTCATGGATGCGCAAAAGCAATTCCGCGAGCTCTCACGACTGGACGCGACCGCGCAGAGCATGGCGGATTCGTTTGCCTCCGTCGTGGTGGAGGTTGAGGAAATTCTTTCTTCGGTCAGCCGTTACTCGGACGAATTGGATCTCGATCCCTCCCATCTTGCAGGGCTTGAAGAGCGGGTGAATCTCATTGAATCGTTGCGCAGAAAATATGGCGCGACGGTCGAAGAGATGCTCGCGCACCGGGATCGCGCAGCGGAGCGGTTGGCAAAGCTGCGCGGCCGTGCTGAGGAACTCGCCCGCATTGATGCTGCGCTTGTCGATGAGCAAAAAACCCTTGGCAAATATGCGGATGAACTGACGCGCCGCCGCGACAAGGCGGCTGAGCCATTGAGCAAAACCGT
>JBGTCP010000578.1:0-2004 GCA_041748815.1 Chthoniobacterales bacterium | reverse complement strand
GTCCTGCGCTCCACTGATGGTTCCTGCGAGTCGTACAATTGGCATGTGATGGATGGTTAGTAATGAATTCAGCGACCGACAACCGCTTCGATCTGACCATGAGGTTCATCGGTGGGCAAAAACAAAATGTTTTGTGATGCGGGAAATCCCAATGCGGAAAGATTCAGTGGAAGGTAGTGTTTATTAGGCATGGAGAGGCGGATGGATTCCAGCTCCGGGGCAGCCTCTAACGCCGCCCCGCCCATTTCAAAAAGCGTGCGCTGCACAGACGGACTGAAGTTGTTTGCAAAAACAGTCAACATCGGAGGCATGACTTTTTCAGGCACGCCGGCGAAGTCTGCTGCAAGATCGTTATACTTCCATTCCACGCTCGCCTCAGTTGCAAGGATGCGGTCATTGGTTTCCGGCAACGTTGTGAATTGATCTCGCGGGAATCCAGCAAACCCCGAGCCCGTGGACTTCAGCAGCTCCCAATGCCGCAAACCGCCGAACAGATCGCGGCCACGTCGCGTGGCGACAAGCCGTGCTGTGGGGATCGTGCCCGCGCCCGTAAAGCTGTGCGGATGCGGATGGCCATCCGCCGTGAGCCGCTGCCAGAGCTTTTGCTCGACGTCGACTATTAACGAATCCACGTGGTCAAATTTTTCCAGAAAATAATCGGCCACCTTCAGAGCATATCCCTCCAGCGAGGCCCCATTGTATTGGTAGGCCAGGGCGGTGAGTGTGTTTTTCATGGTGTCCGTTGCCACAACATCCTCATTACTCTCGGTGAGGTAAGCTTTCTCAAATTTGCCTTCAAGTGCGATGGCGGCCTTCACATCGAAGACGGTGTGTTCCTGATCGCTGCGCAGGACGCGCATGAAGCGGACCCGTTGCTTGCCATAAGATTGAGTGAGCAGTTTCATATTGAAGGATGATTTATGAGCTTTCCGGCGCATGTCTGCGGCTGCTAAGATGCGTCCATGCCACAGCAGATTTCCCTTGATCAATTAAATGCACTCAGTGAGGAAGAATTCCAAGCAACAATTGGCCCTGTTTTCGAAAAATCTGCATGGGTCGCAGAGGCGGTCTCCAAAAAACGCCCCTTCGAAAACCTCAACGGCCTACTGCACGCCATGATTGCCGAAGTGGAACATGGCGGACCGGACGTGTTGCTCAAGCTCATTCAGTCGCATCCCGACCTCGGTGCGCGCATACACGAACGCGATGCTCTTACGGAAGAATCGCAAGACGAACAGAATCAGGCCGGACTCTTTGGCATGACTCGGGATGAGGAAGATCAATTCGTTACTTTGAATCAAACCTATAGCGCAAAATTCGGCTTCCCTTTCATCATCTGCGCCCGCATGAACACGAAGGAATCCATTCTCGATCAATTCCGCCTTCGCTTGGACCGCGAAAGGGGAACGGAAGTCGCGGAAGCATGGGCGCAGATTCAAAAAATTGCCGCGCTACGGTTGAATGATATCATAATTCCATCATGAGAAAATTATCCACGCATGTTCTGGACACTGTCAGGGGCATTCCAGCCAGTGGGATGCGCATCGAGCTTTGCCAACTTTCCGGGCCGGATCGCATTCCACGCTGGCAGGGCAGCACCAACGCGGATGGACGCACGAGCGAGCCACTGCTCAGCGGCGATGCGCTCGACGTTGGGCAATATGAGCTGACATTTTATGTGGCTGAATATTTTGCAACGCAGGGATCTCCGCTAGCCGTGCCGCCGTTTCTGGAGGATGTCGTCATCCGCTTTGGCGTGGCAGAAGGGGATGTCAGCTATCATGTGCCGTTGCTGGTTTCGCCTTGGGCCTACAGCACCTACCGGGGAAGTTGATGGAACCGATCGCTGAACGCGCTTTCGAACGCCTGCAATTGCTGAGTGCGCTCAGCGATGAGGAGGGTGCGCTGACCCGTGACTTCATGGGACCAGCAATGGCGCTGGCCACGGAAACCCTGGCCGGTTGGATGCGCGAGGCCGGCCTCGTCGTGGATCGTGCTGGCTGG
>JBGTCP010000577.1:0-2446 GCA_041748815.1 Chthoniobacterales bacterium | reverse complement strand
GGTCGCCAATCCACGACGCATTGCCGTCACCAATATGAAGCTCGGATTGTGTGACAAGCCTACCAGTGAAGAGCCAGCGGGATTCGAAAGGTGGAACTATTTTGCTCATGTTGCTACAATTTTATCGGGTTAGGGAAGAATGGGATCGGCGAGGTCGAACTCTTTGACCTCAGGTTTCGCAAACTTAGGATTGTGAACTGCCACCTCTCCGAAACCATTCTCGGGACGATAGGGATTTTCGTTCCAGCTTTTACCAAAGGCAATTTCTGCCCAGTCCGGAACCGGGAGACCCGTGGGCAACCAAATCTGGAGCTTTTGTCTGACCGTATCAGCATTTTTGACTTTGAAGACAAACACACTACCGGCATCTGTGAGCAGCCAGGGGTTGTAAGCTCGATCATGCTTCTTTTGAAATCGAATGCCGAGGTAGTTGCCACCCTCAAGGTGCTGTTGGGCAAAGTAGTGGGAAAGTACGAGGCTATTGTCCGAAAGCCTCGCCCAAGTATCTCTATAGAAACCAAGCATATGGTCAGCGGAGATAGCGCCGGATTTCGGCAGATTATTCAACTCTTGGAAGCGTGGGTCGGCGAGTAAAGCGTCTGTTTGAAGGACAAGGGTAAGGGTTTGGCCATCCTGAAGTGAGGGTGGCTCTGGCGACTTCACCGCTTTAATCGCCACCCTGCAGCGAGCCTTTGTCTTGCTTAAGAAACTCAGATGGGCAAGAGCTTGAGTCAGAGTCCTTGCAACTTCAGCGCGACTGTTCTCATCGACTCTTGAAAGATCGATCCGACTGCACCAAATAACTGGCGTTTTTTTGTCATCGTCGACGAAGGGATGGATCATTTCCCACGCGAAAAGCTTGCCTTCATCTCCTTTACGTTTTTCCGAATCAATGGCAGTGCGGACGCGCAACTCGCGGGCGGGCCATGCCTGGCCTAGGGTGCCAAGGGCATCGCCAAATTCCTTCCAATCAATGGGGAATGCCGGGGCAATAAAGTCTCCTTGTGGTGTCATCACAAGACAAGGTCTCGCCTGATGAGAAATATCGAACACATGGTTCAGTTTTTTCTCATCGGTCGGTTTGCCGGCCTTCACAGTCGAAAGCGGCAGGCTGCGAGGGCGTGATTTCCCCCCCTCAGTCGGGAATGCATGGAAAAAACGAATATTGTCGAACTGGCCATCAAAGCCAGACTGAATGCCAAGTTCCTTGGCTGTCTGCATCACCGCCCCGGCGAGCATATTGCCGGGGATGATGGTATCCGATTCAAACAGGTTGTCACCGATCTTAGGTTTGGTAATGCAGAGGGGACCAAGAGGTGCAATAGCGAGATCCAGCACCGATGCATCAGTGGAAACGAATTCTGGATCCTGCGGAATCGCCTTCTCGCAGACCTTGGCATCGAGAACCTTGCCGAAGCCAGTGGTGCGAAGGGCTCCAAATTGGGTTTGCCAGAGCAGTCCCATGCGCAAGAGCCCTGCGATTGTTGCCGCCTCTGTGTCGTTAGCACAGAACATCTCGGCAGTGCCCTCAAAGGTGACCTTTTCACCAGGGAGGAAGGGAGTTTCGATGACGCGCAACATTTCACCTTTGGCACTGCCGAGGGTACCGTCAATCGCGACACGACTAATGGAAGCTTGTAGCGCACCTAAGCTAGTGGCTTTCAAATCGTTAATTCTCAGTCTGCCACGTGCGGGTTCATTATTACTGGCATCACCGGTTGCACTACCGAAAAGCTCTTCTGAATTGCCCTCTCCAAGTTGAAGCAGCGATTCGAGCAAGCGACCTTCGACCAATGTGCCAGGAATGATGGGGTAATCATCCTCAATATCCCGAGCGACGGCAGCATCCAGGCCAAAGGAGGAAGGGGTTGTTGCCTTGGTGAGGATAGGCCCCTGAAGGTTGAGCGTGATGTTGAATTGATAAAGTGTCTTCATGGATGTTCAGGGGAGGGCGTAGTCCCAAAGTTCTTCGATTTGCAGCCAAAGAGTCAGATGTTCCTGCGAAAACAGGGGAAGCAGAGAGGCAAGGGCAACGCGGTCGTGATCTTCGGTATTGCGGAAATGGCGAGGGGGACACTGAATGGGATTTTCCTCCTCGTCCGTGCCAGTGGTGAAAGCGCCAGGACTGGTGTTTTTCGTTATGAGCATTTGGTTCACCAGTGCCCGCAGTTGGCTACGGGGAAAGGACTCCGAGTCACGAAGACTTTGTATTTCCGCAGCTATCGTGGAAAGTTTCTTAGAAAGTTCTCCACCAGACTCACTGAGAATCATGTTTTTAAGCGGTTGTAAGCCATGATAGCGTTTTCCCATTGCCTCCTCGAAATTGGTGCCAAAGTGAACGAAGGACTCCAACACTGTCACCATCAGTGAATCATTTTTTCGGTCGATTTTTTTTGCGAACTCAGCCATTTGGTCTTTGGCGAGGAACTTAATCCGGTGAATCGGG